>CBDUPT010000115.1:0-7519 GCA_965369165.1 uncultured Flavobacteriales bacterium
AGCTCCGGTAGCAGCTCCGGCAGCGACACCTGCAGCTAATGATGATGCTAAACATGTAACCATAAAATCACCAATGATTGGAACATTTTATAGAAAACCTGCTCCAGATAAACCATCTTTCGTAAATGTTGGGGATGATATTTCTACTGATACAGTAGTTTGTATGATTGAAGCTATGAAATTGTTTAACGAAATTGAAGCGGAAATTACAGGTAAAATTGTTAAGGTTTTAGTTGATGATGGAGACCCTGTTGAGTACGACCAACCGTTGTTTTTAGTTGATCCGTCATAAATCATTTAAAAATTCCAATAAACAAATCTCAAAGCCCAAAATAGTGGGATTTTGGTACTTGGAATTTGAAATTTTTAAAAGATAAGTTTATGTTTAAAAAAATATTAATTGCCAATAGAGGAGAAATAGCTTTACGCGTTATTCGTACTGCTAAAGAAATGGGTATTAGTACTGTTGCTGTTTATTCTACAGCAGATAAAGATAGTTTACACGTAAGGTTTGCAGATGAAGCGGTATGTATTGGGCCTCCTAAAAGTGCAGATTCTTACTTAAATATTCCAAACATTATTGCAGCAGCAGAAATTACTAATGCAGATGCAATTCATCCTGGTTACGGATTTTTATCGGAGAATGCAAAATTCTCAAAAATTTGCCAAGAAAACGGAATAAAGTTTATTGGAGCTTCTCCAGAGATGATTGATTCTATGGGAGATAAAGCTTCAGCTAAAGCAACAATGGAAAAAGCAGGTGTTCCTGTTGTTCCAGGTTCTCCAGGGTTATTAAAAGATTTAGCTGATGCTAAAAAAACAGCAAAAAAAATTAAATACCCAGTAATGATAAAAGCTACTGCTGGTGGTGGTGGTAAGGGTATGCGTGTTGTATGGAGTGAAGATGAAATGGAGGAACATTGGAATTCTGCAAGACAAGAAAGTGCAGCTGCCTTTGGGAATGATGGGATGTATATGGAGAAGTTTATAGAAGAGCCTCGTCATATTGAAATTCAAATTGCTGGAGATTGTACAGGTAAAGCTTGTCATATGTCAGAAAGGGATTGTTCAATTCAAAGAAGACATCAAAAATTAGTGGAAGAAACTCCATCTCCTTTTATGACAAAAGCACTTCGTAAAAAAATGGGGCAGGCGGCAATTAATGCTGCTGAAGCTGTAAAATATGAAGGCGTAGGTACTGTTGAGTTTTTAGTTGATAAACACCGTGATTTTTACTTCATGGAAATGAATACACGTATTCAAGTTGAGCATACAATTACTGAGGAAGTAATTAATTTCGATTTAATTAAAGAACAAATTAAATTGGCTGCAGGAGAAAAGATTAGCGGAAAAAACTATGAGCCTCAAATGCATGCTATCCAGTGTAGAATTAATGCAGAGGATCCATTTAATGATTTTAGACCAAGTCCAGGTAAGATTGAAACATATCACGAACCAGGGGGGCATGGTATAAGAATAGATACGCATGTTTATGCAAGCTATGTAATTCCTCCTTATTATGATTCTATGATTTCTAAATTGATTACTGTTGCTCAAACTAGAGAGGAAGCGATTAAAAAAATGGAGAGAGCACTAGATGAATATATCATTGAAGGAATAAAATCTACTATTCCTTTTCATCAGCAATTATTGAAGGATGAGAAGTTTAGAGCAGGAGATTTTACAACAAAGTTTATGGAAACGTTTGAAATAAAAGAAAAATAAAATATCTTTAACACACTAAAAAATTAGTTATGGACAAAGAAGTTTACAAAGTATTAGTACCACACGATTTTACAGCTGTAGCTGATTGTGCAGTTAGTCATGCTGCAAAAATTGCTAATTCTTATGATGGTGAAGTTTATTTACTACACGTTGTTGGAAAAGCAAAAGATGTAGATTCTGCAAAAGAAAAGTTAACAAAGTTGGCTGCTGATGCAGAGACTAAGTATGGTATTAATACTCATGTTATTGTTAGAATAGGAAATATATTTGAAGATATAGGGGATGTTGCAAAAGAAATGGGAGTTGGTTATATAGTAATGGGAACTCATGGAGCTAAAGGAATGCAGAAAATAATGGGAAGCCATGCTATTAAAGTAATTTCACATTCTAAAGTGCCTTTTGTTGTTGTTCAAGAAAAAGGTCCTAGTGATACTGATGCTTATGATGATATAGTTGTACCAATTGATTATTCAGATGTTACCAAGCAAAAATTATCTATTGCAGCAAGTATTGCACAGCACTTTAATAGTAAGGTGCATCTTTTTGCAGCAATTGAAAGCGATTCTTTTTTACAAACGAAGTTAGATAGAGAATTAGGTTTTGCTAAAAAGTATTTTACTGAAAAATCAATTAGCTATACAATAGAAAATGCTCAAGACACAGGAGGATTTAAAAAACAATTAATAAAATATGCTGCTAAAATTAATGCGGATATGATTGCTATTGTAAATACTCAAGATGGTGCTTTAGTTCCTGATTTCTTTGGAAGTGAAGAACAAGAAGTAATAGCTAATGATGCTGAAATTCCTGTTATTATTACAAATCCAACACAACACTTTGTTTCAAGTAGTGTTTTTGGATCATAATAGATTATAATATAATAAAAAAAGCCTCGAAGAAATTCGAGGCTTTTTTTATGCCCAACTCACAATACAATGTTTATATCAATTACTCGTTGGGTTAATATTTGTAAGATTAAAAAATATTTTTACTGTACTAAAAACTGAAAAGGAATATGATTATGCATATCAAACTACTAGTATTGTCAATTTTAATAAGCACTGTTGGGTTTTCTCAAATGCACACCTACAAATGGACTAATGGAAAAAAGAAAGCAGAAGGAGTGGTTAAAAATGGGTTAGAAGAAGGAAAATGGACTTTTTGGAGTATGGATGGAGTTATACAACAAGAAGTTAATTATAAAGGAGGAGAATTTAACGGTCAGTATGTCAATTATAACGAAGAAGGTAAAAAACGTGAGGAAGGGACATTTGTAGATTCAAAAAAAGAAGGGGTTTGTAAAATTTGGTATGAGAATGGGCAATTAGAAATGATTGGATATAATAAAAATGGATACAAAGATAGTTTATGGACATTCTATTACCCTTCTGGGAATAAAAAAGAGGAGGGTTCTTTTGTTAAGGATGAACGTGTTGGTGAATGGAGAACATGGTATGATAGTAAAGAAATTAAGGCAGTTAGAAATATTAAAGATGGTTTATTGTATTTAGATACATATTTCGATAAAAACGGTAAGGAAACTGTTAAAAATGGAACAGGTAGTTATAGCGATTTTTATTTAGATGGAACGTTAAGAGTTAAAGGACAATTTAAAGATGGGAGAAAAACAGGTAAATGGATTGAGTATGATGAAAATAAAAATAAAATATCAGAAGGAAGCTATGTTAATGGTGTAACTACTGGTGATTGGATTTATTACTGGAGTGGCGAGCAGCCAAGGTTAAAAGGCAGTTTAGATAATGGAAAAAAGCAAGGTAATTGGCAGTATTGGTATGAAAGTGGTCAAAAGTTAAAAGAGCTAACATTTTTAAATGATAAAGAAAATGGACCAATGAAAGAGTGGTTTAAAGATGGGGAGTTAAGCGTAGAGGGAGCTTTTAGTCAAGGTAATAAACATGGTAAATGGATTTTTTGGTTACCAAATGGTGAAAAAGATTTTGAAGGTAGTTTTGACAATGGCGAAAGAGATGGGTTATGGGTTTTTTATCATTCTAAAACGGGGGATATAGATTACGAAGGAACATACAAGAATGATAAAAAGAATGGAGTATGGACTTATTGGTACCCTAATAAAAAAACTTGGAAAAAAGGGAGTTATTTAAATGATAAAAAAGAAGGTGAATGGAGCTATTGGAGCGAAAAAGGTCAATTGATTATGCAAGGTAACTTCAAAGGAGGTAAGGAAGAAGGTGAATGGAAAAGTTGGTATGATGAAGGAGCAAAAAAAGATATAGGTAATTTCTCTAAAGGGATTATGGATGGAGAATGGCAAGGTTGGTTTGAGAATGGGCAACAAGATTATAAAGGAATGTACAAGAAAGGTTTGAAAGATGGTATATGGGAGCATTGGTATGAAAATGGCCAGCAAGAGTTAATGGATAGTTACATTGTTACTACAGAAGCTAAAAAAAGCTATTTAAAAGACAGCAATAACAAATATGCAGAGTTTACAAATGATAGACTTGTATCTGTACAAGAAGGTGCTCATTATTATTGGTATAAAAATGGAAATTTAAAAGAAGAAGGAGAATACAAAGAAAATTTTCAAGATGGGAAATGGATTTATTATTATGAAAATGGTAAAAAGCAGTATGAACAAACTTTTGTAAAAGGAAAACAAGAAGGGAAAGTTACTAGTTGGTATGCTATAGGAACATTAGAAAGTGTGAAATATTTCAAGAATGGGCGAGCTGATGGTAAATGGACTTATTACACAAAGAAAGCAGGAGATATAAAACAAGAAATCCATTTTAAAAATGGAATAAAAATAGAAAAATAAAAAACCCACCTTATTTTAATAAGGTGGGTTTAAGAGTTTGTGTTAAATTCTTTAAACAGTCATTATATCTTTTTCTTTAGCGTCTACAATTGCATCTATTTTGGAAACAAAGTTGTCTGTTATTTTTTGTACTTGAGCTTCTGCATCTTTAGCTTGATCTTCACTTAATCCATCACTCTTAATTTTTTTAATCTCATCATTTGCATCTTTACGAGCATTTCTAACCCCTACTTTTGCGTGCTCTCCTTCAGCTTTAGCTTGTTTGCTTAAATCTCTTCTTCGCTCTTCAGTAAGTGCAGGAATGTTTATTAAAATACTTTCTCCATTATTTTGAGGGTTTAACCCCAAATTTGCATGAGTAATTCCTTTTTCAATTTCTTCAATTAATGACTTGTCAAAAGGTTGAACGGATAAAGTGCGTCCATCTAAAGCAGTAACATTTGCAACTTGATTAATAGGGGTTAATGCTCCATAAGATTCAACCATTACTCTACTAAGCATTAAAGGATTGGCTTTACCTGCTCTAATTTTTTGAAGTTGAGTATCTAAATGATTAATTGCAGAATCCATTGCTTCTTTAGCGCTATCAATTACAAATTCTATTTCTTCGTTCATGCGTTTAAATTTTAATTAAAGGTATAGAAAAACTAAAAGGTTACCAAAGTTCCAACCTCTGTTTCTTGATTAACTACTTTTTTTAAATTACCAGGAGTATTCATGTCAAACACAATAATTGGCAATTTATTTTCATTACAAAGTGTAAAGGCTGTCATATCCATAACATTTAACCCTTTGCTATATACTTCTTCAAATGTAATTTCTTTGTATTTTGTTGCATTACTATCCTTTTCTGGATCAGCAGTATAAATACCATCAACTCTAGTTCCTTTTAAGATTACATCTGCTTCAACTTCTATTGCTCTTAAACTTGCAGCAGTATCAGTTGTGAAAAATGGATTTCCAGTACCTGCGCCAAAAATTACAACTCGACCTTTTTCTAAATGTCTAACAGCTCTTCTTTTAATAAACGGTTCAGCAATTTCCTTCATTTCAATTGCTGTTTGTAATCGTGTATAAACACCAATACCTTCTAGTGCTGATTGTAAGGCCATACTATTAATTACTGTTGCTAACATGCCCATATAATCTCCTTGAGTACGCTCCATTCCACCTTCCTCAGCTTGGATTCCTCTAAAGATATTTCCTCCACCAATAACTATAGCTACTTCAATGCCGTCATCTACTAACTCTTTAATTTCTTTAGCATAAATTGCTAATCTCTCGTTATCAATTCCAAATTGTTTGTTGCCCATTAGAGCCTCACCACTAAGTTTTAAAAGAATTCGTTTATAAGCCATATTTTAAATTTGTTACGAAGATAAAAAAATTAGGTCAAAAAAAATCCCGTTCTGATATTTATCGGAACGGGATTTAAAATTTTATATGTTTTAGCCTAACATAATTCGCTTAAAGTCTGTAACGGTTAATCCGTTTTCAACTTCGTTAAGCATTTGGCTAACAGTTTTTTTGTTGTCTCTTACTGAAGCTTGGTTTAATAAAGTATTTTCTTTTAAATACTTTTTAACTGTTCCTTCAGCAATTTTTTCAACGATGTTTTCAGGTTTACCTTCAGCTAATGCCTTTTCTTTACCCATTTCCATCTCTTTAGCAATAATTTCAGCAGGAACACTATTTTCATCAATTGCTACAGGATCCATAGCTGCAATTTGCATTGCAACTTGTTTTCCAGCTTCAGCCATAGCTTCACCAGCTTTATTTAAAGCAACAATAGAAGCTAATTTGTTTCCTGGATGGTTGTAAGCAATTGTTTGTTCTGCTTCAACAACTTCGTATCCAGAAACATCAATTTTTTCACCGATAACACCTGTTTGCTCAATAATTTTATCAGCAATAGTTAATCCGTTACCATCAAAGCTTAATCCTTTTAATTCATCTAGTGATGCAGGATTTTTTTCAATAGCGATATTTAAAATAGTATCAGCAAATTTTCCGAAGTCTGAATTTTGAGCAACAAAATCAGTTTCACAGTTTACAACAACCATTACAGCTTTTTTGCTGTCACCAGTTGTTTTTGCAATAACTAAACCTTCATTAGCATCTCTATCACCTCTTTTTGCGGCAATCTTTTGACCTTGTTTTCTAAGAACATCAATTGCTTTGTCGAAATCTCCATCAGTTTCAACTAAAGCTTTTTTGCAGTCCATCATTCCTGCACCTGTTTGCTTACGTAATTTATTTACGTCTGCTGCTGTAATGTTTGACATTTTATATCGTAATTAAATGGTTGTATTATTTAGATTCAGCCTTAGCTTCTTCTTTAACTTCTTTTTTTGCTGCTGGCTTAGCTTCTTTATCAGCTTTAGCTTTCTCTTTTTCGTTTTTTCTTTCAGATAATCCTTGAGCAACTGATGCTGTAAGGATTTCCATAATTTTTTCGATAGACTTTTCAGCATCATCATTTGCTGGGATAGCAAAATCAACCTTAGTTGGATCAGAGTTTGTATCAACAATAGCAAAAGTAGGAATGCCTAATTTTTTTGCTTCTGCAATAGCAATGTGCTCTTTCATAATATCAACTACAAAAATTGCGGCTGGTAATCTTGTTAAATCAGAAATAGAACCTAAGTTTTTTTCTAATTTTTGTCTCTGACGAGATATTTGTAATCTTTCTCTTTTAGATAAAACAGCCATTGTACCATCTTCTCCCATCTTATCGATAGCAGCCATTTTTCTAACAGCTTTTCTAATAGTAACAAAGTTAGTTAACATTCCACCAGGCCATCTTTCTGTAACGAAAGGCATGTTAATAGAGGTAGCTTTTTCTGCAACAACATTTTTTGCTTGCTTTTTAGTAGCAACAAACATTATTTTTTTACCAGATTTAGCTATTTGTGCTAATGCAGCTGATGCTTCTTCTAATTTTGCTGCTGTTTTGTGTAAATCGATAATGTGAATACCGTTACGCTCCATAAA
>CBDUPT010000116.1:0-7512 GCA_965369165.1 uncultured Flavobacteriales bacterium
CATCCTGTTGTCTAAATTGCTCATAATAACCTCTTCCATAAGTATAATGGAGCGCAACATTTCCAGAAAGTTTTTGATTAAATTGATTAGAAATATGTAATTGATAATGATCTTGATTGTAATTATCTATTTCATTTTCATACTCATAATAATTATAGGTTCTACCCGATGTCATCAAATTATGAGTTTGAGCTGAATCTAAGTAATTATTGGCTGCATGGGTTTCTAAAGCATTTTGATTCCCTGTAATTCTGCTCTCTGGAGTTCCCCACCAGCTTTGGTAAGTAGTTTCATGACCAGCAAAATGAATGGCTTTTACTATTGTTTTTTTACCGTAATACCCTCCTGAGAAGTAATAACTTTTCAGGTCAGATGATGCTCTATCAATGTATCCATCAGAAGCAATATAAGATGCTCTTCCATCAAAAGCCCATTTTCCATTTAACAATCCTGTTCCCATTTTAGCAGTATACTTTTGAGTATTAAATGAACCATAAGATGTTGCTAACTCTCCGTAAGCCTTCTCTTTTAACACATTGGTTTGCATGTTTACAGAACCTCCAAAAGCTCCTGCTCCATTTGTAGAAGAACCAACACCTCTTTGTATTTGGATGTTCTCTGTTGAAGAAGCAAAATCAGGCATATTAACCCAATACACTCCTTGAGATTCAGCATCGTTAACCGGCACACCATTAATGGTAACATTTATTCTCGTGGCATCCGAACCTCTTAAACGAAAACCTGTATATCCAACTCCTGCTCCAGCATCACTAGTAGAAACCATTGAAACTGAGTTTTGTAACAAGAAAGGAATGTCTTGCCCTAAATTATTTTTTTCTAAGTCTTTACTTGTTATGTTACTGTGAGCAATGGGTGAATCATCTCCAACTCTTGTTCCTTCAACCACAAATTCATCTAATTGTTGGTTTGAATTTTTTAATTCAAAATCTACTACCTCATCTTTAGATAAATTAATGGTTTTTTGAATTGTTTGATAACCAATAAAAGTTACCTCAACATTGTAAGTTCCTGCTTCAAGGTTTTTTAATTTATAAAACCCATTGTTATCGGAATTTACTCCTTTGTAAGTTTTTACTATTCTTACCGTTGCACCTGGTATAGGCTCAGATAAAGAATCTTTAATTGTTCCAGAAATGGAAAACTGTGAGAAACAACTGACTGAAAAGCCAACTGCTACCGTCAAAAAAAATAATTTTTTCATTATTTAAAAAATTTTTGACGAACGATGTGGGGCACCACATTCGTGTATGTTAATATTTAATTTCAATCCCTACGCTAGCATTACCTAGATCAGGTTCATTTTTCTCTGTTATAAGTTTAACGGAGAAAAAATGGGTATAATCTCAGTCTTACACAGTTTAAAGTAGAAAGTATAAAGTTCAAAGCACATCACTTTTAACTTTATAAACTTTTAACTTTTCACTCAGTTTGACACCCCATGAGATGCGACAAAAGTATAAAAATCGTCATTCAGAACAATGTTTTACCGAAAATTTATTTTCGAGTTAAAACGCAGTGAAGAATCTTTTGGTTTATTATGGTTGCTTTTCGACTACACTTCGACAAGCTCAGTGCGACAAAAAGGTTTTATCTATTATTTCTCTACACTTTTTTTGACGAGTATTGATATCCCCTGATATTATATGATAAGTTAAATTGTTTCTTTCTAGTAAGTTTTGATATTCAGTAAAAAGCCTTTTTCTATCTTCAATATTTGGATGTTCTCTTAAATCATCATCTCTCCAAGGAATATCAACATCACACAATAAATATATTTTGTTTTGAGCTTGACTCAAATGTGTATTTATCCAATCTATTTCCTCTCCGTATTTTTCTTTAATCCAAACATAAAAAACGGTTAAATCGGTATCTAAAAACAATAAATTATTTTGAGAAATTGCTTCTTGTTCTTTTTGTAATTGCATTTTCGCCATTTTAATTACATCTTCAAAAGTGTATGATTTGTCACCTTGAGCCTGCCGAAGGGTTGAGAGATATTCTCGAGCATATTCTTTTACTAAAGGAATTTTATATTCCGATGATAAATACTCTGATAGCGTTGTTTTACCTGATGATTCAGGTCCAGTTATAACGATTTTCTTTACCTTGAGAAGAATGTCATCCTGAGCCTGTCGAAGGATAGAGTTCTTTGAAAGCTCTATTAAAGAATCAAAGTCTTCTTTAATTAAAGCTTCCTTCTTTTTTCTAGACCAACCTTTAATTTGTTTTTCTTTTTCAATGGCTTGATTGATGTCATTATAACATTCAAACCAAACTAATTCTACAGGTCTTTTTCTATACGTATAAGAATTAGGATCATCTCCATTTTGATGTTCTGATACTCTTTTTTCTAAATTATTTGTAACTCCTGTATAATATGAATTGTCAGCACATTTTAGAATATATACATAATAATATTTCATATACTAAATTCAATTACTCTTTGTCATGGTAAACCTGTCGAACCATAAACAAAGAGTATGTTCTCTATCCTTCGACAGGCTCAGGATGACAACATACTTATAATTTTATTAATCAACTTTTATCACTTTTAATTTTCTCCATTGCATATAACCATATATAGCTATAAAAGTATATGCCAACATTAACAACGAATAAATTTCAAGCCCTCTGCTAAAATATAAATAAGCAGTAATAGCATCAATTACTATCCAATAAATCCAATTTTCAATCCATTTTTTTGCAGTAATAAATGTCGCAATAAAACTAAAAATGGTAGTAAAGGAATCAATCAATGGTTTTTCAGCTTCTTCAAATAAATAATTAATAATGTAATACAATAACACTGATAGAACGGTTCCTATTCCTATATACTTTACATGGGTGGATAGTTTCTGCTGATAACACTCTTCAGGGCAGTCATGTTTATTCCATTTTACCCAACCATAAATTCCAGCAATAACATAAAAAACATACAGCGCTGCTTCTGCATAAAGCTTAGCATAAACGAAAAAAAGATAAACACTTAGTAATGACCCAATAATTCCATAGATCCAACATGAAACTCGACTTTTAGCAGCCAAAATCACATATATAATCCCAAAAATTACAGCAGCAACTTCAAGTATTAATTCAATATGATTAGATATCCAATCCACCATTCAACACCTTCATTACAAAAATTGCTTTACCATATTTTTCAAAAGAGTCCTTTATTTCTTTTTGAAGAATAGTCATTACCTCATCATACTCACCAACAATATGAGTGCTAGTTGCATTGGTTTTTACCAAAATATTTTCGTTGGCTTTCACTCTCCCTATAAAATCTAAAATAGGTGGTTCATAATCTGCATTAAGCGGATAGTTACTAATTTCTACAGTTGTTTTCATTTTAATTGTTTTTTAGATTCTTCATTTCATTTTGTAAATACTTCACTTCGATAAACTCAGTGTAAACTAGCTCAGTGTAACAATTTAGTTTAAAATCAACTTTAGGAATCAACAAGAGAGAACCCTCCTGTTTAGACACTTTTCCCTTCGGCTGCATTACCAGCATCAGGTTAAAAGGGTATAATCTCAGTCCACTCAGTTTAAAAGTTGAAAGCGAAAAGTTGAAAGTGATTTTTAGGCTCTTTTAACTTTATAAACTTTTAACTTTATACTGGGTTAAACACCCCTAAAGCAATTCAAAAGTAAGTATAAAAAAAAAGGCTATACAAATTGTATAGCCTTTTTATATAAATTATTTAAATTTATTAAGCAACACTTAGTGGTTCTAAAATACTATTTAACATAGCACTTGGTCTCATTGCCTTTGATACTAAATCTTCATTAGCGAAGTAGTAACCATCTATATTTTGAGGATTCCCTTGAGCTGCAATTAATTCTTCATTAATCTTAGCTTCATTATTTTTCATTGCCTCAGCTATTGGTGTAAACTCAGTTTTTAATTCAGCATTTTCATTTTGAGCAGCTAATCCTTCTGCCCAATATAGTGCTAAATAAAAGTGAGACCCTCTATTATCAATTTGTCCTAATTTACGCGCTGGAGATTTATCATTATCTAAGAATTTTTCAGTTGCAGCATCTAAACAATCTGCTAAAACTTGTGCTTTAGCATTACCAGTTGTATTAGCAACATGCTCTAAAGAAACACCTAATGCTAAAAACTCTCCTAAAGAATCCCAGCGTAAATAACCTTCTTGTAAAAATTGTTGCACATGTTTTGGAGCAGAACCTCCAGCACCAGTTTCGAATAAACCGCCACCGGCCATTAAAGGCACAATTGATAACATTTTAGCAGAAGTTCCTAATTCTAAAATTGGAAATAAATCTGTTAAGTAATCTCTCAATACATTTCCTGTAACAGAAATAGTATCCTCCCCTGCTTTAACTCTAGCTAAAGTAAAAGTAGTTGCTTCATCAGGATTCATAATTTGAATATCTAATCCTGAAGTGTCATGATTTGGTAAATATGTTTTTACCTTTTTAATTACCTCTCTATCGTGAGCTCTATTTTCATCTAACCAAAATATAGCAGGTACTCCTGCTGCTCTTGCTCTAGTTACTGCTAATTTTACCCAATCTTGAATCGGAGCATCTTTTACTTGACACATTCTAAAAATATCTCCAGCTTCTACATTTTGTTCCATTAAAACAGTTCCTTCAGCATCAATCACTTGAACCTTACCATCCGCTTGGATTTGAAATGTTTTATCATGAGAACCATATTCTTCAGCTTTTTGAGCCATTAAACCAACATTAGGAACTGTTCCCATTGTGGTAGGATCAAAAGCACCGTTCTTTTTACAAAAATCTATTGTTGATTGGTAAATTCCTGCATAACATCTATCTGGAATTACTGCTTTAGTATCTTGCTGTTGTCCTGCTGCATTCCACATTTGCCCAGAAGTACGAATCATCGCAGGCATACTTGCATCAATAATTACATCACTTGGTACATGTAGGTTGGTAATTCCTTTATCAGAATTTACCATTGCTACTGCAGGTTTCGATTGATATAATTCATCAATTGCGGCTTTCACCTCTGCTTCTTTAGCATGACCAGCAATTTTTGTATAAACATCTCCTAAACCGTTGCTTGTATTCACTCCTAACTCAGCAAATAAATCTGCATATTTTGTAAAAATTTCGTTATAAAAAACTTCTACTATTGCACCAAAAATAAGCGGATCAGATACTTTCATCATCGTTGCTTTCATGTGAACTGAAAACAAAACTCCTTTCGCTTTAGCATCTTCAATTGCTGCAGCGACAAAAGCTTTTAACGCTTTTAAGTTTAATGCTGAAGAATCAATTATTTCTCCTGCTAAAAGTGGTGTAGAAGCTTTTAATGTTTTTGAACTTCCATCATTACCAACAAATTCAATTTTTACATCTGTAGCTGCATCAACTGTAACTGATTTTTCTGTTCCATAAAAATCGTTTGCACTCATACTTGCAACATGCGTTTTAGAGTCAGCACTCCAAGCACCCATTGAATGAGGGTGTTTTTTTGCATAATTTTTTACAGCTTTTGGGGCTCTTCTATCAGAGTTACCTTCACGTAAAACAGGGTTTACAGCAGAACCTAATACTTTAGCATATTTTGCCTTTGTAGCATCATCACCTGGGTAGTCTGGCACAGCATATCCTTTAGCTTGTAATTCTTTTATTGCTGCAGTTAACTGAGGAACAGATGCTGAAATATTTGGCAACTTAATAATATTTGCCTCTGGAGTTTTTGCTAATGCCCCTAATTCTGCTAATGCATCGTTTACTTGTTGATCAGCTGGCAACACATCTGAAAAATTAGCTAAGATTCTTGCTGCTAAAGAAATATCTTTTGGTTCAATTTCTATATTAGAAGAAGCTGTAAAAGCTTTTACAATTGGTAAAAAAGAATAAGTTGCTAAAGCTGGTGCTTCATCGGTTTTGGTGTAATAAATTTTTGATTTTCCTGCCATTTTATGCTATTTTTAGAATGAAAATTATGTTCTGAAATTCGACTGCGAAGCTACTTATTTTACGGCTTTTATTCAAGAGAATACGCAGGTAAATAACAAGTATTTTTATCAACCTAATTATTATCATTACTTTCGCCAAAATAAGACTGAAAAAATATTAACATTTAATTGTTTGAATATTCAAATAAAAATGATTTATTTTGCAGTCCTCAAATTTTTAAAGAGAAAGAAGATGTCAAGAGTTTGTCAAATAACAGGAAAGAAAGTAATTACAGGTAATAACGTGTCTCACTCAAAGAGAAGAACGAAAAGAAAATTTTACCCAAACTTACAAACTAAAAAATTCTATATCCCAGAAGAAGATAAGTGGGTTACACTTAAAGTTTCTGGTGCTGCTTTAAGAACTATCGATAAACACGGTATTTACGCTACTTTGAAAGAAGCTAAAGCTAAAGGATTTTATAAATAAGAAAGATTTACTTTTATATAAACGCTGTTACTTATAGTAGCAGCGTTTTTTTGTGTCTAAAATTGTTACTCCATAAATTTCAAATTGCCAACAATATTAACACACCCCTGATTTTATAAACAAATTAAAGATTTGAATAAAATCTTCCCCTCTCTAGAGGGGAATTCTTACCTTAGCTTTATGAAAAAGTTACTCCTACTTTTCTTACTTCTCCCTATTATTGTTTGTTCACAAGACAACAATATTGAGCTCCCTAAAGACACCATTAATCAAGTAAATTCATATGATAGCGATTTACTTTCTGCAGACTTTTTTAAAAAAAACAGAGAAGCGTTAAGACAACTTTTACCAAACAACTCTGTTGCTATATTTTTTACCAACCCTATACGCAATCGTTCTAATGATGTCGATTATGAATACCATCAAGACCCAAATTTTTATTACTTAACCGGACTAACCGAACCACATGCAGTTATTTTAATCTTTAAGGAAGAACAACGATTCAACGATTTTAAAACTGATGAGATTATTTTTTTACAGGATAAAGATTTAAAAAATGAAATGTGGACAGGAAAAAGACTAGGAATTAAAGGTGCAACAGAAAACCTAAAAATTTCTAAAGCATTGCAAAACACCGAGTTTTTAAGTTTTGAATCTAATCTAAAAGACTTTGATAAAATTTTTACTTACAATATTAGAGAGGATGTAAACAACCATTCTAGTAAAGGCGATTTATATGGGTTAATTCAATCTTATCAATTAAAAACCGAAAAGCTAACGAATACTGATAAGGAAGAGTTGGCTTACATGATGGCAAAATTAAGAGAGGTTAAGACACCTGAAGAAATTGAATTAATGAGAAAAGCCATAACAATGACTTGCGATGCTCAAATAGAATTGATGAAAGCTTTAAAACCTAGCATGACAGAATATCAATCGGAAGCAATTGTGGAGTATGTTTTTAAAAAAAATGGGGCGGAATACCCAGGGTTTCCTTCTATTTTAGGGGGAGGAGAAAACAGCTGTATTATCCATTACACAAGCAATAGAAAAAAATTAAAAGGAAATGACTTATTAGTAAGTGATATTGGTGCA
>CBDUPT010000117.1:0-7484 GCA_965369165.1 uncultured Flavobacteriales bacterium
ATAAACGACATTTTGTTAAACAGTTTTTTAGCGGGATGTTCATCACCATTGTTATGACTGGTTTAGATCAGGATATGATGCAGAAAAATTTGTCTTGTAAAAACATTAAAGAAGGACAAAAAAATATGTTCTCTTTTAGTGTTGTTTTGATAATTGTAAATTTTGTTTTTCTATTACTTGGAGCATTATTATTTATGTATGCGGCTAAAAATGGAGTTAGTATACCTGAAAAATTAGATAATTTATTCCCTGAGATTGCAACCAATCATTTACCAATTATAGCGGGTATATTCTTTATCTTAGGTCTGGTAGCAGCAGCTTACTCAAGTGCCGACTCAGCATTGACTGCCTTAACAACCTCCGTTTGTATTGATTTTTTAGATATTAAAAATAAGCCAGAGACTTTAAAAATTAAACTTAGAAAGCAAGTTCATTTATTGGTTTCTGTTGCATTGTTTTTGGTTATTTTAATCTTCAATGTAATTAATGATGAAAGTGTTATAAGCTCTTTGTTTAAAGCTGCTGGTTATACTTATGGGCCTTTGTTAGGACTATATGCATTTGGTCTAATGACTAAAAGAAAAGTAACAGACAAATTAGTTCCTATTATTTGTATAGCAGCACCAATAATTAGTTTCTTATTGAACATGTATTCGAAAGAAATTTTTAATGGGTATCAATTTGGTTTTGAAATATTGATTGTGAATGGTGTGTTAAATTTTGTTGGTTTGTTTTTTATATCTCATAAAACATAGAAAAAGAATAGAAAATTTATTTTTAAAAACTCAGATAGTTTTACTACCTTGCTAACTTTTAAAAGGAAATTGTACAAATTTTTATATTTTTGTTGAAAGCAAAGAAAACTTGGTTATGAAAAAACAAATAAAATTAGCAGTAACATTATTAATGGCAACACCATTAGTATTATTAACTTCATGTGGAGGAGATGACCCAATTGAAGAACCGATAGAAGAGGTTGTTGAAGAGGTTGTTGAAGAAAGAAATGAAGAATATTATCAAATACCATCACCAGATGAAATGTTTGGTTTTATTAAAGAGAGTGGGTTGAAATTCAATGGAGAACTATTGAATGATATTCAAAGTTCTGCATCTTATACAGAGCCTACAAAGCAAGCTATGAACTTTGGAATTTATTCTGCTGATTTAGCTTATACTGCTGCTTATGAGGAGTTTAACGAGACAACAAAATATTTTGGAACGATTCAAAAAATGGCGGAGCCAATTGGTATTTCTTCTGCTTTTGATAAGAGCTTAATTGAAAGAGCTCAAAGTAATTTAGATAACGCAGATTCATTAGTTGCAATTACGAATACTTCTTATTTTTCAGTTGTTGATTATTTAGATCAAAATGAGCAAGGAGATAAGCTTGGCATAATTGCTGCATCAGGATGGCTAGAAACAGTTTATATAGTTGCTAATACAGCTAATTATGATAGTGATAAATTAGCTGTAGATAGATTAGCTGACCAAAGGTTAACATTAGATAACTTGTTAGATTATTTTACGAAGTATGAAGATAAGGTAGAAACTACGGAGATGATGGGTTGGTTAAGAGAGTTAGAAGTTGTTTTTGCTCAAAAAGAGGTTACTGAAGAAAATAGCGGTTCAGGAATATCTTTGAAAAAGAAAGATAATGGTAAAATGGTATTAGGAGGTAGTTCTGAAGAGAAAACTTCTATCTCACAAGAGCAATTTAATGCCATTAAGGATAAAGTAAATGAAATTAGAAATAAAATAATAAGCACTGAAGAGGCTTAAAATTTAAAGATAGAAAAACATGAAATTTATTAGCAAAATAGTTTTAATTGCAGTAATAGTAGTAAGTCCATCAGTTTCATTTGGGCAGTACTGTAATTATTTTCATAAAAAATATTGCCATCCTTCAGAAAATGATATGTTCAAATTAAATGGACAATCAAAGAGTGCTTTATTTGCAAAAGGTCAAACTTCAGAGTTAAATATTATTGTGTACAAAGGTCAAGATTATAGAATTTCACTTTGTATGGATGAGAACCTTGGAGCTCAAATACAGTTTAAGGTTTATGAAACTAAAAAAGTTAAAGTAGAAAAAGTTTTTGAAACGAAAACTACTGAAGATGAATATAAGCCATGTGAAGATTGTAATGGAGAAGGTACAATGGATGGAGAAACATGTTACTCTTGTGAAGGTGAAGGACAAACTGCTACAGGTGAAACAATTGAAGTTGTAGATAAAGAAACTAAGATTGTTACGGAAAAAAGAAAAGAGTTATTATACGATAACAGTCAAGATGGATTTTCAACTGAGATTGAGTTTACTGTTGAATCTACAAGAAGATTGACTGTAGAGGTAACTGTTCCTGGAGGTGGCTCTGGAAGTGGGAAAAGTAAAGGAAAAATGATGAAATCTAGTGATATGGGTTGTGTAGGTTTATTAGTAGAACATATGACTACACCAATTTCAGGTTTTAAAGGAACTGGATTTTAAAGTACTAATAACAATATATAAGCCCTGACATTCAGTTGTCAGGGTTTTTTATTTTATAATAATAATGATAGAAATAAAATCAGCAATAGAAAAAGCAAAAAATGTTGTAATTACTACACATAAGTCTCCTGATGGGGATGCTATTGGTTCTTCTTTAGCATTGTACCATTTTTTGAAAAATAAAGGAATACAAGTTTCTGTTATTGTTCCAGATGCTTTTCCTTCTTTTTTAAATTGGATGGAGGGTGTTAATGATATATTGTATTATGATTCGCAAAAGAATGAAGTAGAAGAGTTAATGACTGAAGTTGATTTAGTTTTTTGTTTGGATTTTAATGCTTTAAATAGAATAGGCCCTTTAGGAGAATTTATTAAAACTTTAGATGTAACTAAGGTTGTTATTGATCATCACCAAGACCCTCAAGATTTTGCTAATCATTATTTCGTTGATACAGATTGTTGTTCAACAGCACAATTAGTATATGAATTAATTGAGCAATCTGGAGAATTAGATCAGTTAAATAAAATTATAGGAGAATGTATTTATTGTGGAATAATGACTGATACAGGATCTTTTCGTTACCCTTCAACAACTTCAAAAACGCACAATATTATAGCAGAGTTATTAGAGTTAGGTGTTAATGGCTCGTCTGTTCATCAAAAGGTTTATGATACTTTTACTGAAGATAGGTTGAGGTTATTGGGATATGCACTAACTGAAAAACTAAAGGTATTTAAGGATGAGAAAGCAGCTTATATTTCTTTATCGGCTGAAGAATTAAAAAGATTTAATTTTAAGAAAGGAGATACTGAAGGGTTAGTTAACTATTGTTTATCTATAACAGGAATTAAAATTGCAATTCTTATGACAGAAAAAGAAGAGGGGGTAAACTTTTCTTTTAGATCAAAGGATGATTTTTATGTAAATAAAATTGCTAATCAGTATTTTAATGGCGGAGGACATGTTTATGCTGCTGGTGGAAGATTAGAAATATCTTTAAATGAAGCAGAAAATAAAGTTGAAGAGGTAATAAGTCTACATAAAAATGAGTTAAATTCTTAAATATAAATGAGGATCTTATCAATTATTATATTATTAGTTTTTTTTTCTTGCTCTGGGAGCGAGGATGAAAATCAAATTAAAATAAGCCCTCAAGAGTTGCAAGAACAACTGTTAGAGGCAAATAAAAGAGCCTTGTCTGTTGAGAAAGAGCAAATTCAAGAATACATTAAACAGAAAAATCTTGATTTAATTACTACTAACACAGGATTAAGATATAAGATATATGAAGATGTAGAAAGTGATAGTATTGTGGATGGTCAAATAGTAAAAATAGATTATTCTGTAGAACTATTAGATGGAACGGAATGTTATAATACAGAAGGTAAAGGAGAAGAGTTTACAGTAGGAAAAGATTATGTGGAAAGTGGTTTGCATGAAGCCGTTAAGTACCTTAGTAAAGGTGATAAAGCTATTATTATTATTCCATCTCATTTAGGACATGGATTAACGGGTGATTTTGAAAAAATTCCAATTCGTTCAACAATAATCTATAATATTCAAATTCTTGATGTTAAGTAAGATCTTTTATAAATCAATTTTTATAATACTTCTCTTTATATTTTTGTTTTCATGCGAAAACAAATTTCCTGATTATAAAAAACAAGATAATGGAATTTATCACAAGCTTATTTCTTTTGAAGAAAGTACTGAAAATTATAGGCCGAATAAATATGTAAAAGCCTCTATTCAGTTTTTTGATAATGATAAATTGATATACAAGCATTATAAGGAGGATGTACTTAAACCAGCAAGTCATAATTTTGATTTTCTTCTTAGCTATCTTGATTCAGGCGACAGCGCTAGTTTTATGATTGATAAATCAATGCTGATAAAGCAAATTCCCTTGTTGAATAATGTCAACTTTAAATCAAAATTTATTAGAGCTGAGGTTAAAGTTTATGAATATTTTTCTGATGGTAATAATGTTTCAGATGATGAAATGATAGAGCAAATCCTTTTAAAAAGGTATATGAAAGAAAATGTTAATGCAACTTATTTTAATGGAATTTATAAGGTTAAGCTGAATGAAGGTAAAGGCCCTTCTATTAAACAAGGAAGCGATATCAGAATACATTACAAAGCATATTTTATAAACAGATTGCAGTTTGATAATACTTATAAGACTCAGGATTTTAGATTTACTTATGGTACTCCAGGTCAAGTTATTAAAGGATTAAGTATTGCACTTAAAGGAATGAAAAAAGGAGAAAAAGCAAAAATTATCATACCTTCGCAACTTGCTTTTGGAGAAGAGGGTTCATCCACACAAGTTGTACCTCCCTTCACAACAGTAATATATGAATTAGAAATTGTAAACGTAAAATAAATTAAAAATGAAAAAAATCACTTTATCAGCTATTGCAGCTTTAACATTATTTGCTTGTGGAAATGGCGGAGAAGAAACTAGTACAAATGTAACTTTAACTAATAATATTGATAGTGTTAGTTATGTATATGGAACTAATATTGGAAATAGTTTATTAGCAAATCTTGAAGAAGGAAATTTTGATGCTTTCAAAAAAGGGCTACAAGATGTGTTAGATTCTGCAGATTTAATGGTTTCTACAGAAGAAGGTCAAGTTATTATTCAAGCTTACGGACAGAAAAAGCAAATGGAGCAAATGGCTAAGCAACAACAAGAGCAAGAAGCTATGTATGGTAATGTAAAAGAAGATGGAGAGAAATTTATTGAAGAAAATAAATCTAAAGAAGGAGTTCAAGTAACTGCTAGTGGATTACAATATACAGTGTTGAGTGAAGGTTCAGGAAAACAACCTACAGAAACAAGTGTTGTTAAAGTTCATTATACTGGTATGTCAATTGATGGAACGGTTTTTGAAAGTAGTAAGGATAATGGAGAACCAGTTGAGTTCCCAGTTAACCAAGTAATTCCAGGATGGACTGAAGGATTACAATTAATGAAAGAAGGTGCAAAGTATAAGTTTTTTATCCCTCAAGAATTAGCTTATGGAGCTAATGTAAGACCAGGAGGACCGATTAAGCCTTTTCAAGCTTTAGTTTTTGAAGTGGAATTGATAAAAGTGAACGATTAAAATTAAGATTATGAACAAAACAATTAGTATTATTTTATTGGCTTTGGCTATTACTTTTACGGTAGATGCTAACGCTCAAAAAAAGAAGAAGAAAACGGCAAAAAAGGAAAAGAAATGACTGAAAAAACGTTTGAATTAAAGTCTGAAATAGACTCAGTAAGTTATAGTATTGGAATGAATATGGTGGATAACATAAAAAAGGATTTCACCGAATGTAACTTTGATGCTTTATTAGAAGGTGTAAAAGCTGCAGTTGCTGACACTAACTTTTTAGTAAAAAAAGAAGAGACAGTAACAATCTTACAAGCATACTTTCAAAAGAAACAAGAGGCTGCTCAAGCTGAAGAATTAAAAAAAGCAGAATCTATAAAAGCTGATGGGATTAAGTTCTTGGAAGAAAACAAAACCAAAGAAGGTGTTGTTACTACTGCTAGCGGGTTACAATATATTGTTATGAAAGAAGGTGAAGGGAAACAACCTACAGCTACTTCTAATGTAACTGTTCATTATCATGGAACTACTCCTGATGGAACTGTATTTGATAGTTCTGTAGAGCGTAACCAACCTGCTACTTTTGGATTAAACCAAGTAATTAAAGGTTGGACTGAAGGTGTTGCTTTAATGAAAGAAGGAGCAAAATATAAGTTCTTTATTCCTCAAGAATTGGCTTACGGTGCAAACCCAAGACCAGGAGGACCAATTAAACCTTATATGCCGTTAGTATTTGAGGTAGAATTAATTAAAGTGAATGATTAATCATTTGTAATGTCATGCTGAACTTGTTTCAGCATCTATAAAACAAAAAAAAGCAGTTTCGTATTTCGGAGCTGCTTTTTTATTTTACAAAAGATCTTACTCTAATTAAAATTCAAACTAACCAAGTCTATTTTTTTACAAAACTACTTCGTTTTGTTAATACTTATATTAAAATGTTTTTTTGTTTTAGTATTCGATAGAATATTATATATTCGTGTGAAATTTAAAATTATATTATATGAAAAAATCTCTACTAAAATTAGCTTTTGGAATTACAGCACTATTATTTGGTGCTAGTTCTTACGCACAAACTTACACGTTTACTAATTGTGGTGCAACTGGGCGTTTTGGCCCAACCCAATCACAAGTAAATGCGACCTATACAGGTCCTAACACTTTAACTGGTGCAGTAACTATAAATACTCAAGGATACCAAGAATGGACGGTTCCTGTAACAGGAAGTTATAGTATAGAAGCCTCAGGAGCTCAAGGAGCTATGAATGGTGGCCAGGGGGCTATAATGAAAGGAGAATTTAACTTAATAGCAGGAGAAGTTATCAAAATTGCTGTTGGTCAAGTTGGCGTCAACGGTTCTGGAGGTTCAGCTAGCAATATAGGTGGAGGCGGAGGAGGGGGTTCCTTCGTGGTTAGAGCTCCCTATAATACGAACGGATCAATTTTAGTTATTGCCGGAGGTGGAGGTGGTTTTGTTAATAGTGGAGTTCCAACTACTCACAATGGTGTTATAACTACTGATGGTGGAGATACCTATCAAAATGGCGGTGGTAATAATGGGAATGGAGGGAATAATGGTGTTACGAATGGTATAGCTGCTGGAGGTGGTGGATTTTTTACTGATGGTGTTGATGGTACTGAGGGACCTACTTTTGCCATTGCAGGTCATTCCTTTCAAAGTGACTTAGTTGGAGGATCTCAAGGAAATACATCGACAACCTATAATGGTGGTGATGGTGGATTTGGCGGTGGCGGTGGCGGCTGGCACAATAGTTTGAATCGTTGTGGTGGAGCTGGAGGATATAGTGGCGGTCAAGGTGGTACATGGAGTGGTCAAAAATCTGGCGGAGGCGGTGGATCGTATAATAACGGAACCAACCAAGTAAAT
>CBDUPT010000118.1:0-7471 GCA_965369165.1 uncultured Flavobacteriales bacterium
CCTGAAAAATACGCGGTTGTAAAAACTAGTGAAGCAATGGAATTGCTCATAACGTTATTCTATGTCACGTTTCAATGTGATATAAAATTTTTGTCAAACGAAGTTCGAGTTTTTTTATGATAAAGTCAAGTGAGAAATTCTTTACCCCATAAAATATCCAGATCCATTGCATCCAGGGCATTGTGTTTTATTTCCCTCCCAAATTATTATGCCAACACCTCTGCACTGCCCACATAAGGTAACAGGCTCAAGTACTTTTATTTTTCCACTTCCTTTACAGCCACGGCATTGTATTTTTTTGCCATCTTCAATGGTTGTTCCTAAGCCTCTGCATTGTCCACAATCTACAATAATCGAATTCATCTTTTTTAAATAATAATTTCTAACATACTTAACGAAGATATCGTTTTTTCAACTCAAAAAAGCATAGATTGTTATTTTACTTTATAGGGTAAAGTGTTTAATTTGCTTGCAATAAAATCGGTAGTTTGTTTGGATATGTTGAGCTCTGCTGCAATTTTTTTCCAATTCAAATAACTTTGATTGATTTCATTAATTATTTTCTTAGGGTTTTTAATGGAGTACTCGTTGGCCACCTGAAGTATGTCTTTTAGTGTAATGGCTTCATTTTTTCCATTTATAGAGAGAAAATGTGGCGTAACTCTATTAAAATTTTCGTTATAGCTAAAAGTTAAATCATAAGCTGGAGATAAATTCCATACTCCCTTCTCATTCATATTAAACCCAATATTTTTAGTGTGATCATCTACATTTCTGCCAATTACATTAAAAACCATTGTTCTAAACAGTTGTTCTTTAGACGAATAATCTAACTTCATTTTATTTAATGTAGTGAATACTTGCTCGTAAGAATAGGTGTTGGGTAATTTAAAATTCATACCAGCAAGAGCATGTAAGGTTTGAGTATGGATTTTTTTTCCATCAATACGGTCAAACCTTTTAGTCATAAAATAAGCCTCATTTTCAAATTCTTTTAATTGTGAGTCCATCATTACAATTTTAGCTGCTTTTGCCATAAGGTAATACGCATATTCAACTTTACCTCTTTCTTTATCTGAGGCTAATCCGATATCTCTATTAAATTTTAAAATCCAACTGTCTTGATGTTTTGAGGGCAAGTTGTCTCCTCTATATATATCACCTGTTTTATTATCAATGTTAATTAGCACTTTTGGTTGTGCTCCACCCGGTGAAGTTCCTACATAAAAAAGGTTTGCCATATCATCAATGTTAGCTATAGGCTTATTGTTAAGTAGTGATATGGATAAATTGTTTAGTTTTTTTAAGTTGAGGAGTTGATTGTTTACTTGTTCATGTTTGGCTGGTCTAAACTCTAAGGCTCCCATTCCTCTGCTACCTATATAAGCTAATTTCTCCATAGGGGAGAGGTCTCTATAATTTTTTCCTTCTTTCTCTAAATATTTCGAAAACAATTCTGTTCCAAATTTATCAGGTAATGAATCTGATATAAATAGAGGTAGTCCTTTATTGGTATCGAAAAAAGCACTGCTTTCACTGCTGTATTCTAATTGTTGAACAGCAGAAATTATTTTTTTAGAAGTTGGATTTATTAATGGAGATAATTCAATACCATTTTTAATAAAGCTATTGGCATACTCAAAGGTGCTTGTTTTCTTAGCATCATTCCAAACAAGAACTCCAACCAATTTATCCCATATTATAACTTCTAACAGCTTCATTTTTTATACCCTCCTCTTTTCTTCTTTTTCTTTTCTCGCTCATAAATTTCCATAGGGGTTAGCTCATGTTCTTCTTCTTTAAAAAAGAATTCAAATTCATTTAAAAAATCAAGTGATCTGGAAATAGCGATTAATGAAGCTATCGAAAAATTTCTTCCTTTTTCAATTTCGGAAATAGAACTTCTACTCATGCCTGTTTTTTCAGCCAATTCTGTTTGAGATAAACCAGCATCTATACGTAATGCTTTTAGTTTCTCTCCCCATTTTCGTATGAGTTCTTTATCAGAGTAGCTGTAAAGTTTATTTTTCATACTCAAATTTACTACAAAGAAGTCAATAATTCAAAAAAATAACAATAATGACCTGTTTAAAGTACAAATTATCATCTTTTCTTCAACTCAAAAAGGTCTTTTCTACGGTCGGTTAAGTTACGTACACTACCAAATTTGTTCAGTTCTCTGAGTAAATCAATGTCAACATCAGCAATTAAAATCATTTCGGTATTGGTAGTGGCTTCTGCTTTTATACCATTTGCTGGAAATGAAAAATCACAAGGCGTAAACACCATAGATTGTGCGTATTGGATGTCCATATTGTCTACCTTAGGTAAATTACCTACGCTTCCTGCAATAGCAACGTAACATTCGTTTTCTATGGCTCTAGATTGTGCACAATGTCTTACTCTAGAATAACCATTTTGTGTATCCGTTAAAAACGGAATAAATAAAATGTCCATTCCTTCATCCGCTAAAATTCTACTTAACTCAGGAAACTCAGAATCGTAACAAATTAACACGCCAATTTTACCACAATCGGTATCAAAAGTTCTTAATTTATTTCCTCCTTGCATTCCCCAAACTTTGGCTTCATCTGGTGTAACGTGTAATTTTTCATAACGTTCAGTTGTGCCATCTCTTCTACATAAGTAACCCACATTATATAATAGGTCATCAATTACTTCAGGGAAACTACCAGTTATCACATTAATGTTGTAGGTAATCGCCAACTCAGAAAATCGTTGAACAATTTCAGGCGTATGTTTAGCTAATTCTCGAATGGCTTCAGATTCAGGTAAATGGTTGTTGTCGGCCATTAAAGGAGCATTAAAAAACTCAGGGAAAAGCGCAAAGTCTGACCGATAAGAAGCAACAGCATCAATAAAATATTCAGCTTGCTGCATCAATTCATTTAAATCATTATACAAACGCATTTGCCATTGGATTAATCCCAAACGAACTACTTTCTTTTTTGTGGCAGCTTTTGTCTTTGGTTTCTCATAATAGATGTTATCCCACTCTAATAATACAGCATATTCATTAGAAGCGGTATCTCCTTCTAAATATCCTTTTAACACCTTTGCAGGATGAAAATCATTTGATATTTGAAAGTTTAAAACGGGATCTTGAATTTCTTTTCGTTTTACTTTTTCGATATATTGTTTAGGTGATAATTCAGATGAGTATTTGTGGTAATTTGGTATTCTTCCACCAAAGGCAATACTTCTTAAGTTTAACTTTTCAGTGAGTTCTTTTCTATAATCATATAACCTTCTTCCTAACCTTAATCCTCTGTATTCTGATTTAATAAAAACATCAATACCATATAGCGTATCTCCGCCTGAAGTGTGAGTATCAAATGTATAATTCCCTGTTATTTCTTTATAGGTATGATGTCCGTCAATTTGACTGTAATCTACTAAAATAGAAAGTGCACAACCTGCTAATTGGTCGTTTACTTTTATTACTACTTGTCCTTCTGGAAATTTATCAATTAGTGATTGAATGTGAGATTCTTTCCAGTATGCATCAGGCATAGTAGGATAAGCTTCAATCATTGCAGTTTTTAAGGCTTGATAATCGTGTATCGTTAAAAACTTTAATTCAATATTCTCTATATTGTGTATCATGATTTTACTGGTTGAATTGTTATAAATTAAGTTAAATCAACCATAGTAAAGATAGTGCATTTTTAAATATGATGTTGCGTTTAATTAGGAACTCTCAATATTTTTTCGTATATTGAAAATATGTGTATTAATAAAGACATACCTTCCATTATAATAGCTTTCTAAGTTATTTCTTTAAAACAGCTTTTGCTGTTTCTTTTTAACACATCATTTATAATTATTTTCTGTTATCAGAAATTTTTTATGCATTAAGAATGAATTTTAATGCGCTTAATATTTTAAAACTTTAAATTATGGCTACAATAGTAAAAACAGTAAACAAGGATCAATTACAAGAATTAGATTATTTAAAATCTGACGTGTTATTTAATAACATGGAAAAAAACAAAAGAAAACTCTTATTAGAAAAAGCTTGTATAATGGGTAGAGGTTTTGAGGCAAAGAAAACTCGAATAATTTTTGCTTGTTCTGATGGAATTAAAAAAGTAGAAGCAAGAATTATTGCCTTAACTAAAACATCAATTACATTTAAAGGTGTAAGCAGCTTACCTGTTAAAAGTGTTATTGGGGTAGATTTAGTTTAGAAGTATCTATTATTTATGAAACTCATAATTTTCGTCTTTATAAGTTGATTTTGGGCGTTTATATTTCGAATGATCTTTTTCCTCCCATTTTGGGATGTGAAAACCAATTTTTAATCCAAACCAAAAGAATGATGGGTTATCTGAAATTACACGTTGTCTTTCAACAACCCTTGCCCCTTCTATAGCAAATGTAAAACCACTGTAGTTCATGAAGTGTATACCAAATGGGTAGTACCAGGCATCTATCTCCCAGTTGGTCGAATAAAAGATTCCAATATATGGTGTTAAGTGCTCAGCATCCCAGCCAAATAGATGGTATTTTACTCCACCAAAATACATAGTTCTAGTAGTAACAAATGTTCCGATACCGGTTTCCAAATTAAAAGAAGAGGAAACAAAATAATCTGCAGTAGCACCAAGTATACCTCCAGGCCCTCCTATGTATCCATTCATTCCAAATCTTTGCTCAGTTCTCATAGTTTGAGAAAACGAATGGGAAGTTATTAAAATCAGTCCTATTAATAATAATGCTTTTTTAGCCATATAATTTAATGATACTAAAGAACAAATATATGGTTATTAAAAACTAATCGCCAACCTAAAACATTGTACTAATTTTTCTAAATCTTCTTTTGTATTGTATAAATGTGGAGAAACTCTAATATAATTGCCTCTTACAGAAACATAGATTTTGTTTTCGGTAAATTCTTCTTGCAATTTTTCCATATCCATACTGTCGGCCAACTTTACACCAAATAGGTGTTTAGAACGGTAGTTGTCATCCTCAACGTAACAATGCATTTCTCTTAAATCGCTAATCGCTTCTTGGGTAATTTCATTACAATAAGTTTGTATGTTATCAGGCTCCCATTCAATGAGTTGCTCAATAGTTTTAGTTAAAATAGGTACTAAATTAAAGTTGCTCATTTCTCCCATACAAAAACGGTTAGCTCCTTCTTTGTATTCATCTTCATAATTCACCAAACCTGCAAAATTCTCACTGTCTTTTCGGTTAATCCAGTTTTCTTCAATGGGAATTCCATTGTTAAAATGTTCGCCAAAATAAGCCACACCTAAAGCATAAGCACCCATTAACCATTTGTAACCTGCGCAAATTAAAGCGTCAGGTTTTAACTCATCTACATTAATGGGTAAAGCACCAACAGATTGTGTGCCGTCAATAACTAATAAAGCATTATTGGTAGTTGTTTTAGCTCTGATAGCTTTTAAATCAAACAAGGTTCCATCAGCCCAATGAACATTTGCCATAGCAACTAAAGTAGTTTTTTCATTAATAGTAGCTAATATATTTTCGTTCCATTGTTGTCCTCTGTTCTTTTCAGTATCGGGCGGAGCAATGGTAATCAGTTTTGCATTGTATTTATCAGTTAATCTTTTCCAAGTATAATAATTACTCGGGAACTGTTCTCCAACAACAATAATTTCATCACCTTCTTTTAAGCAAACATTATTGGCAACAGTGGCAACACCATAACTAACCGAGGGAATTACTGCAATGCTTTGAGGGTTAGAAGCACCTATTAATGTTGCAAAACGTTGTTTCAGTACTTCAACTGGTTTAAAAAATAACTCTCCAGTTACCACATACGGAGTGCTTTTCTTTTTAAGTGCTGCTATACCAATTTGCTCTGCTTCTTTTGATAAAGGAGCAGAATAAGCCATATTTAAATAAGTAATATCTTCGGGTAAACTGTACTTGTCTTTCTGATTATTTAGTGTCATTTTGTTGTTCTAATTCCGCTTTAGTTATAAACTTTAAAGATATGGAATTAACACAATGGCGGGTATCTTTTTCAGTAAAACCTTCACCAACAAAAACATGACCTAAATGACCATCACATCTTGCACAAACAATCTCTGTACGCATACCATCAGCATCAGGTATTTTTTTTACATGATTTTCTATTTCATCATCAAAACTTGGCCAACCACAGTGCGATTCAAACTTATCTTCAGATGTATATAAAGGGTAATTGCATTGTTTACAGATATAAAAACCTTCAGCTTTGTTATCAGTATATTCTCCTTTATAAGCCCACTCAGTGCCTTTATCAATGATTACACGTTTTTCTTCAGCAGTTAAAGTGTTTAGTTTAACTTCTTTTTTTTCTTCTTGTGCCATAGTGCAAGTTGTAAATGTTATTGATATCATTAAAAGTGAAAATATCTTAATAAAATTAGCCATAAAAATTATTTAAATGTAATCTGTCTAAATAACGAAATTGCTTAATAAAAAGTTTATAGAGAATAGTTAAAATCCTACTTTTGTCGCCTAATTAACAAAATAAAGAAAGATGAAAAAATATTTAATAATTGCAGCTTCAGCTTTTATGGTAGCTTGTGGTAGTGCAGAAGAGAATAAAGAAGTAAAAGAAGTTGTAGAAGATATTGAAGTTGTTGTTACTAAACATGGTGATGATATATCTGAAGATGGAGCAATTACTACAGTTGAATTTTTAGCAAAATTTGAAGGGCAAGATTCTTTAGAGGTAAAATTGGCAGCTAATGTTATAGATGTATGTCAGAAGAAAGGTTGTTGGATGAATGTTGATTTAGGAGGTGAAAAAACGATGCGTATTACGTTTAAAGATTATGGTTTTTTTGTACCTAAAGATGCTGCTGGTAAATTAGCAACTTTACAAGGTGTTGCAACAATTGACACTACAGATGTAGCAACTTTAAAACACTACGCTTCTGATGCAAATGCAACACAAGAAGAAATTGACGCAATTACAGAACCTGAATATAATTATGCTTTTGAAGCAACAGGTGTTATTATTAAAGAAGAAAAGCTAACTACCGTTGAAAAATAATTTTTATCAAATCATATTAGGATGCCTATTGGCATCCTTTTTTGTTGCTTGTAATTCTGACGATGAAAAACAAGTAGAGAAATCATGTGAGGTTGAAGAGGTTGAAGTTTCTCCAATTAACCCTAATGGAGATAGTGAGTTAGCTTTATTAATGAGAAATTTATATTTCGAAGCTGATTCTATAAAGAAGCTTATTGCAAATGATGAAGGAAATATTTCTGAAGAATTTATCACTGAATTAGAACGAATACACACAGCAAAGCCTACTGATCCGGAAGTGAAAACTGATCAATTTACAGCGTTTAATGAATTAATGATTAATCAGGCAAGGGCATTAAAAGAAACAACGGATAACAAAAAGGAATTATTTAACCAATTTGTTAACCGTTGTATAGATTGTCATCAGGTTGTTTGTCCTGGACCGAT
>CBDUPT010000119.1:0-7451 GCA_965369165.1 uncultured Flavobacteriales bacterium
CTACATTTCTATCTCTAGCTCCGCCTCTAAAACTCCACCAGCTATATTTTTCAGTTGCATCAGGATGTAAGTATCTAAAACTATCAATTAATCCAGCATTTTGAAAATTGTCCATTCCATCAATTTCTTCTTGCATGTGGCCAGCACTTTTGTTGTAATTAGCTTTTGGTCTAGCTAAATCAATACTTTTATGAGCAACATTTAAATCTCCACAAATAATTACAGGTTTGGTTTTTTCTAGGTTTTTTAAAAACTTCAACAATTCAGCATCAAACTCTTGTCTGTCATCTAACCTTGATAAATCATTCTTAGAGTTTGGTGTATAAACAGTAACCAAATAAAAATCATCGTATTCAGCAGTTAAAACTCTGCCTTCTTGGTCGTGATGTTCGATACCCAAGTCAGGAAAAACAGTTAAAGGTTTTGTTTTGCTCACTATTGCAGTTCCAGAATACCCTTTTTTTACTGCCGAGTTAGAATAGATGTGGTAACCTTCTAAACCTTCTAATGCTTCTAAAACTTGGTCATCTTGTGCTTTTGTTTCTTGAAAACAAATCACATCAGGATTCATTTCGTAAATTTTATCGTTTAATCCTTTTTTAGCAACTGCTCTAACTCCGTTTAAGTTCCAAGATATTAATTTCATATGCTGTTTTTCTTTAATTTTTCGACTAATTTAAGACATTCATTTGCTTCTTTTACATCATGCACTCTTAAAATTTTTGTTCCATTTAATAATGAAATCGTGTTTAAAACAGTAGTTCCGTTTAATGCTTCCTCAGGAGTAGTACCTATAACTTTGTTAATCATCGATTTTCTTGAAATGCCTGTAAGAATAGGAAGTCCAAAAGAATCAAATTTATCTAAAGCATTTAGTAATTGATAATTGTGCTCAACTGTTTTTCCAAATCCAAAGCCTAAATCTAATATAATGTTTGTTGTTCCTAATTCATTTAACTCAGCAATTTTAGTAGTGAAATATTCTTTTACCTCTTCAACAACATTGTTATAACTAGGGTTGTTTTGCATGGTTTGTGGAGTGCCTTTTATGTGCATTAAAATGTAAGGAACATTTAACTCAGCAATAGTTTTAAACATATTTTCATCAAGGCTTCCACCAGAAATATCGTTGATTAAATTAGCTCCTGATTCAACAGCTTTTTTAGCAACACTGCTTCTAAATGTATCTATAGAAATTATTAAATCAGGAAACTGATTGCTGATTAATTCAATAATTGGGATTACTCTTTTTAGTTCTTCTTCCTCTGATACTTCCTTAGCGTTTGGACGGGTAGAGTAGCCTCCGACATCAATTATTTTTGCTCCATTAAGCTGCATTAAATTTACTTTTTCAATAATAGCTTCATTTTCTATATTTTGCCCACCATCAAAAAAAGAATCGGGAGTAACATTTAATATGCCCATAATAACAGGTTCGTCTAAATTTAGACTTATCCCCTTATTATTTTTTAAAAAAAATGTATCTTGCGGAGTTCCAATATTTGATGGCATATATTAATAGTTTATGAGTAATACTTCAGAGCAATACGATTCAATAATAAAGATTTGTACCGACATTTTTACAAAAAAAATGAAAGATTATGGAAGTGCTTGGCGAATTTTAAGAACAAGCTCACTTACTGATCAAATTTTTATTAAAGCCAAAAGGATTAGAAGTATTGAAGAGAAAGGGATGAGTAAGGTTGATGAAGGAGTTCGTTCTGAATATATTGGAATAGTTAATTACTGTATAATGGCTTTGGTTCAATTAGAATTAGGTTATAATGAAAATACAGAATTACCATTTAATGAGGCTGCAGCTCTTTATGAAAAGCATTTTAAGGCTGCTAAATCATTGATGGAAAATAAAAATCATGATTATGATGAGGCATGGCGTGATATGCGCTTGAGTTCACTTACGGATTTAATTTTAATGAAGCTTTTACGTACAAAGCAAATTGAAGATAATGATGGTAAGACTCTAATATCAGAAGGAATTGATGCCAATTACTCAGATATGATAAACTATGCTGTTTTTGCATTGATAAAAATCGAAGAAAGTTAAAAAACTGTTAATCAATTTATAAAGGAGTTGGTTCAATGTAAATTTGAACTTCACAAAACTTCTCAAAAATGAAAATATTATTATACATATCGCGAATATTTGTTGGAGCATTATTTATTGTTTCAGGTTTAATAAAAGCTAATGATACTTTAGGATTTAGTTATAAGCTTGAAGAGTATTTTGAAAACGGAGCATTAGCTTACCGTATTAGAGATTGGTTTGGTTGGGATTCATTTTCATTAGAATTTTTAATGGAACATGCTTTAATGTTGGCAGTTATTATGTGTGCTGCCGAAATTATTTTAGGATTTGCAGTGTTGTTTGGTACAAAAGTTAAGTTTGCTACTATTTCATTGTTAATATTAACTACAATGTTTTTCTTTTTAACGCTTCATACAGCTACTTGTGATCCACACGGGAGTTATAATGAAGTAACTGAGGTTTCAATGGATTCTGAAGATTACACTAGAATGTTAAATCGAATGGAAAATAATTCTAAACTAACAATTGTAGATGAAGATGCTTCTGAAAGAACAATTATTTTTAAAGAAGAAATGCCAGTGCAATGTGTTACTGACTGTGGTTGTTTTGGCGATGCAATGAAGGGTTCTTTAGGTAGAAGCTTATCACCTTGGGAGTCGTGGACAAAAGATGTTGTACTAATGATTTTTATTATTCCAATATTTTTAGCACGTAAGAAAATTAAAGTGAATACAACTAAAGAAGATGTTGTTATTTTTATTGGAGCATTTGTGTTTACTGCATTTTTATCTTGGGTGTTCGCTTGGTATTTTCCTTTAATATTTTTAGCAATTGGCATAGGTGGATATTATGCATCAAAACGATTTTTATTTAACATCTATTTAAAGTGGATACCAATATTATTGGTAACAATAGCTACTTTGGTTTTAATTTATTACACCATTAATCATTTGCCATTAAGAGATTATAGAGCTTATGCAGTTGGGAAAAGTATTCCTGAGCAAATGGTTTTACCAGAGGGAGCAGTTCCAGATGTTTATGAAAATATTTTCTATTACAAGAATAAAACTACAGGTAAGGTAGTAGAGTTTACAGAATCAACTTATCCTTGGGATGATGATAATTATGAATTTTCAGACAGAGAAACTAAATTGATTTCTGAAGGAGATAAGGCAGAAATTACTGACTTTACTATTACTGCTGAAGATGGAAATGATTATTCTGCTGACTATTTCAATGAAGAAGGTTATATCTTTATGTTTGTTTGTTATGATATTACTAAGGCAGAATTAGGTGCTATTAAAAAGATTAATACTTTTGTTACTGCTGCAGGAAATGATGCTAATTACAGTATTGGTTTAACAGCTTCTTTATATGCTGATGTTGAGAAGTTTAAGCATGAAAATCAATTAGCGTTAGATTTTTATGGTTGTGATGCAATAACTTTAAAAACAATTGTAAGGGCTAACCCTGGGGTGGTATTAATGAAAAAAGGAAAAATTTTAGGTAAATGGAATGCCAATGATTTGCCTGATTATGATATAGTTAAAAACGAATTATTAAAGTAAAAATATAATTTGATACAATTTATTACAAAGCGGTTAATGTATGGTTTCCTGGTGCTAACAGGAGTTATTACCGTTGTGTTTTTACTTTTTAATGTTTTACCAGGGGATCCTGCTCGTATGTTGATGGGGCAAAGAGCAGATGCAGAATCTTTAAAAATTATTCAAAAAGATTTAGGTTTAGATCAACCCCTTACTAAGCAGTTCGTGATGTATTTAAATGATTTATCGCCTATATCTGTACACGATAAAAATCCAGATGATTATTTGTATTTAGATGATGAAAAGTATGATTATTCAGAGTTGTTTAGTTATGGAGAGTCTAGTGTCTTAGTATTTAAAACACCATATCTACGTAGGTCTTACAATACCAAAAGGAAGGTGTCTGAAACTATGGCTGACTATATGCTTGAAACAGCTGTTTTGGCAATTGCGTCAATACTTATTGCTGGTTTTTTAGGTATTTTGTTTGGTGTGATTTCCGCTCTAAAAAGAGATACTTGGATAGATAGGTTGTTGCTCTTTATTTCTGTTTTAGGAATGTCCGTACCTTCATTTTATTCAGCTATTATTATATCTTGGCTATTTGGTTATGTTTTAGATGATTTAACAGGTTTAAATATGACAGGAAGTTTATTTGAGTATGATGATTTAGGGAATGGGGAGATGATAAGGTTAGATAATCTAATTTTACCAGCATTAACTTTAGGTTTGAGACCAATTTCAGCTATTATGCAATTGACTCGAAGCTCTATGTTAGATGTGATGTCACAAGATTATATTCGTACTGCACGAGCTAAAGGTTTGAAATTTAGAGTAGTTGTTATAAAACACGCGTTAAAGAATGCTTTAAATCCCGTAGTTACAGCAATATCAGGAATGTTTGCTAGCTTATTGGCAGGGGCATTATTTGTGGAGTGGATTTTTGGATGGAAAGGAATTGGTTGGGTGCTATTTGATGCTTTAACTAAGTTTGATTTACCAATAGTTATGGGAGGAGTGCTATTAACAGCTACGATATTTGTTGTAATTAATATTCTGGTAGATATTACTTATGGATTGCTTGATCCTCGAGTGAGAGTTAAATAATCATTTATATTTTATTATGAGAAAGAAAATTGTTGCAGGAAACTGGAAAATGAATAAGTCTTTTGACGAAGCTAAAGATTTGGTGGTTGAGTTGGTGTCTTCGCAATACAGTGATGACGTAGAAATGATTATAATTCCTCCAGCACTTTATGTGAGTGAATTAGTAAACTTAGTAAGTGATTCAAAGATTAAAGTAGGTGTTCAAAACTCATCTGATAAAGAAAATGGAGCTTTTACAGGAGAATTGTCTGCTAGTATGGTTAATTCAGTAGGGGCAAATTATGGTGTTATTGGGCATTCAGAACGAAGGGAGTATTTTAATGAGGAAAATGATGTTTTGTCTCAGAAGGTAAATCAATTATTGGCCCATAATGTTACTCCAATTTATTGTTGCGGGGAAATATTAGAAGAGAGGGAGAACGAAAATCATTTTACTTTAGTTAAATCACAAATTGTTGAGGGATTGTTTCATTTGTCAGGCGAAGAATTGCTAAAATGTGTTGTTGCGTATGAGCCCGTTTGGGCAATTGGTACAGGGGTTACGGCAAGCTCTAATCAAGCACAAGAAATGCATGCTTTTATTAGAGGTGTTTTGACTGAAAAATATGGGAATGATGTAGCTCAAAATATTTCTATCCTTTATGGAGGAAGCTGTAAACCCACTAATGCTAAAGAATTATTTGCTTGTGCGGATGTTGATGGAGGATTGATAGGAGGAGCCTCTTTAGTTGCTCATGATTTTGTTGCAATTGCGAACTCTTTTTAATAAAGTAGAATTGCTTTTAGCGTCAATATTTTATGGATTTTTTTTCCGTAAAACATCTTACCTTAAAATTTATAATAACAAAATCGTTATTAATCCGTTAAATTATATAGGAATTTTCCAATATAATCAAGGCATTTTAATATGTATTTCCGATATTTGTTGGTTAACGCATAGTGTTAGTGAAAAGAACTTTTTTATACCATTTTTTAGGGGTGGCAATTGCAGTAATGTTTTTGTTAAACACTTCTGTATCTAAAGCTCAAGATTGGACTTTAGATATTATGGGGTCTGTGAAAAAGGAAGAAACTAAGAAGCGTTTTGAAGGTGTTACCATTACTGTTAAGAGAAATAGCTCTGTATGGAAAACTATTACATCTCCATCAAATGGAAAGTTTGATTTAAAATTACCACCAGATGCTATCTATGTAATAGAGTTTTCAAAATTCGGACACGTAACCAAAAAAATTGAATTGAACACTAAAAATGTTCCACCTGAAGATGCAAAGTATGGCTTTGAGTTTCCTATGGAAATGAACTTGTTTGAAAAGATGGAAGGTTTAGATGTTTCAATTTTAAATCAACCTATTGCTAAAATTGCATTTGATCCAGCTACAGGATATTTTGATTTTGACCCTGCTTATACCAAATCTATTCAGAAGGAGTTGGATAGATTAAAAAAAGAATTAGAAGAACGATTAAAAGCTGAAGAAGAAAACAGAAAGAAAAATCAGAAAGCATACGATGAAGCTATTGCACTTGGAGATAAAGCTTTTAGTTCAGAAAAATGGGAGGCTGCAAAAGTGCAATATGAAAAAGCAGAAAAATTATTTCCAGATGAAGATTATCCAGGATTTCAGTTAGCTGAAATCTCAGATAAACTAGCTGCTCTTGCTGAGGCAAATAAGAGATATAACACTGCTATAGAAAAAGCAGATGCAGCCTTTAAAGCACGAGAATGGAATAAAGCTATAAATTCATACGAATATGCTACAGAATTGAAACAAGATGAAGAATATCCTAAAACCAAAGTGAAAGAGATTGAAGATATTCTTAAAAATGAAAAGAAAGTAGAAGAGGATTATGCTGAGGCAATTGCAGCTGCAGATGCGGCTATGTTAATGAAGGATTATGATAATGCTAAAGCCGAGTATCAAAAAGCAATAGAGCTTAAAGATTATGAGACATACCCTAAAGATAAACTTAAAGAAATTGAAGCTATTTTAGCTGAAATAGCAGCAAAAGACAAAGATTATAATGATGCGATTGCTGAAGCTGATGGGTTTTTTAATGAGAAAGATTATGAAAAATCAATAGCTTCATACAAAAAAGCTCAAGGTTTTAAGCCTGATGAGAGTTATCCTCAAGAAAAGATTAATGAAGCCAACGAATTAATTGCTGAGCAACAAAAAATTGAACAAGATTATCAGAAATTAATAGCTGATGGGGATAATGCTTTTACCAATAAAGATTACGAAACAGCCAAAGCAAAATATGAAGGAGCGATTGAATTAAAAGAATCAGAACAATACCCTAAAGATAAAATAACAGAAATACAAGAGTTGTTAGGAGCTGCTGCTAAATTAGAAGAAGATTATAATAAAGCAATTAAAGATGGTGATACTGCTTTCGAAAGTAAAGATTATGATGGGGCAAAATCTTCTTATGAACAGGCATTGACATTAAAGTCTGAGGAACAATACCCTAAAGATAAAATTGCTGAAATAGCACAGATTAAAGCCGAAGAAGAAGCTGCTTTACTGGCACAAAAAGAATTGGATGAAAAGTATAACGCTTTAATTTCAAGTGCTGATGCAGCTATGAATGCTGAAGAGTATGAAAAAGCAAAAACAGATTATAGCTCTGCTTTAGGTTTGAAGTCCGAAGAACAATATCCTGTAGATAAGTTAGCAGAAATAGAAACAATTCTTGCTGAAATTGCCAAGAAGAAAGCTGAAGAAGAAGCTAATGCTTTAGCTCAAAAAGA
>CBDUPT010000120.1:0-7421 GCA_965369165.1 uncultured Flavobacteriales bacterium
TGTTCTTACAGCCAATCATTGTGGTGCTCAAGCGAACAACATTTTCATGTTTAATTATCAATCTCCTAATTGTACAAACAATATGGATGGTATTACCACACAAACTATTAGTGGCTGTACAGTAAGGGCTAGTGATAGTCCATCAGATTTTGCATTAGTTGAATTATCTAGCATTCCGCCTTCAACATATAATGTATTTTATGCAGGATGGTCAAGCATCAATACTCCACCGACAAGTGCAACTGGAATACATCACCCTGCAGGTGACGTAAAAAAGATATCACACGATTTAAATCCTTTAATAGAATCAGGTTATTACAGTACTGGAATCGACCATTGGGAAGTTTTAGATTGGAATTCTGGAACTACAGAAGGTGGTTCATCTGGGTCTCCTCTTTATGATCAAAACCATAGAATTGTTGGTCAGTTGCATGGAGGTGATGCTGCTTGTAACAATGATGATTTTGATTTTTATGGTAAGTTCTCATACTCATGGGATACAGACCCCAATACAACTAAACAGCTTAAATTTTGGTTAGACCCAAATAATACTGGAACTCCTATTATGAATGGTTATGATCCTAATGGTATTACACTTACCAATGATGCAGTATTATTGAATATTTCTAGAGTACCAGCTTTCGTTTGTGGTGATTCAATAACTCCAAAGATTACCATTAGAAACCATGGATCTGCCACCCTAACCTCCTTGGATGTTAATTATGAGTTAGATGCTCTAGGTATTAATCAATTGAACTGGAGTGGTAGTTTACCTTCTTTTGGTATTGATAGTATTATTTTACCCACTATGTTTATAGCAAGCGGCAATCATAATTTTAGAGCATTTTGTACTAACCCTAATAGTACATCTGATCAAAACCATTTGAATGATAGTTCGAATACAAACTTTATTTCTAATGCCAACCCAACTTTTGCTACTTTGTATTTAAACACAGATAATTTTGGGGGTGAAACATCTTGGTTAATTAGAGATGCTAATAACAGCACTTATATTGAAAGTCCTGGCTACGCAAGCATAAATGGAGGTCAACAAATTACCGAAAATTTATGTCTATATGACAGCTGTTTTACTTTAGTGCTTAAAGATAGTTATGGCGATGGTTTTTGCTGTGCATTTGGAAGTGGTTCTATGTATTTGGTAAATAATTTTGGTGATACAATTGCCCAAACTACAACGTTTAATTCAGATAGTTTAACTTTCCCTTTTTGCTTAAGCACAACAAGTATCAAAGAATTAACTACTCATAACTTTATTGTTTATCCAAACCCTACAAATGGATTATTTACTATTAACAGCAACAAAAGCAAACCATATGACATTCAGGTATTTGATATTTTAGGTAATATCATTTACCAACAAACAAATAATAATACTAAAACAATTATTGATTTAACAACAAATACAAAGGGTATTTACCTAGTTTCAATTACTACAGAAGAAAACAGAATAGTGAAACGAATAATAGTCAAATAGAGAGACTACTTACCCCAAACGTGAGAATTTTTATGCTTTCTATTTCCAACATGACCAGAAGAATTTACTCTTTTCCCTCCATTTCTAGGTTTCTGGAATTTCGCTTTTTTACTACAAGAAGTTAATGTAGTACTAACTGGTATAGCTAAAGTAGCTACAAAAACGAATGCTAATATTTTACTGAAAGTTGATTTTTTCATCTCCATTAATCTTATAACTGGTTAAAGTTAAACATTATTACATAAAAACAAAACGATGCTTATATGAATATATTACGTAAAACTAATACGCTCCGTTACGTTTACGCAAAAACCATTCAATACTAAGTAGTAATATTAATACGAAAAATATCCATTTAAGGTTAATAAATTCCTTCAAATCGTTTTCTTCATAAATCACAGAAGCAATGTTATCATTAGCTAAAATGATCTTTTCTATCAATTCAATTTCATTTGGGTAAAATATTTTTCCACCAAATTTTTCTGAAATATTTTGCATTAATTGGTGGTTAGCAACTGTATTATTTGCTTCTAATAACAATGGTTTTATTTGAAATTGACCTGTTTCAGTATAATCTTTTGTTCCAAATTTTACTTTTGCTTTATACTTGTAAAACCCTGCTGGCAATATACCTGCATTTAATAAGTAAGCCGTTGTAGTTCTATTAAAAACAAAATTGTATTTAGTATCGTTTTCATCAACTAAATCAATTTTTATTTCCGGATCATTTACCAACTCATAACTTTCGTTATACAACTCAGCATTAAAAAGAATTTCTTCATTTTCGAAATAATTATTTTTAGTTATTATTCTGAACTTGCTTTTATCTTCTTTAACTGATAAAAATTGAACAGTTTTATTAATTAACTCATTAAAATTATCATGTGTTTTATTTTGCAGAAAATCTTGCATACGCCATCTCCAAATACCTTCTGCAGATAATACGCCATGCTTTTTACCATTTTGCTGAAAAAACACCAATAAAGGATTGTTTGTGACTACACTTCCAACCTTTTGATTTAGCAATACATAAGCTTCTTGTTTTAATTGATAAGTGCCAAAAGGAGCTACAACTGGTGTAGTTTGGCTCAGCATTTTTACAGTATTTTCAGAAAGGGTAAATAATGGGAAATTAGCCTCGTAAGCTGGCGTTACTTCATTAAACTTATTTCGTGAGTTATTAATAGTTAACCCCATATTTAGTTGGTTAAACTCTTTAACATTTGTTTGATTGCCAACAACCATTAAAACAGAAACATTACTTGCTAATAGCTTTTGTATAGTAGCTAATTCTGATGCAACTTGATGAACAATTACCAAACTATAAGGCTCCAACTTTCCATCAAAATCTTTAATTAATTGGGTTGTAACTTTATAATTTTCATTATTCTCAATACTTAATTTTAATGCTTTAACATCTGGATGTGGAGCATTTGCTAACACCAAAATATTTTGCCTACCATCTAAAACCTCAACATAAATATCTTTTACATTGTTTACAATACTAATTTCATTTTTTACTGTAGTTAAACTTATTTTATAATGCTGTACACCTACTTTATCAGCTTCAAACAATAAATTTTCTGCAATACTAAATTGATTATCATTTATGCTATAACTCTTTTCAAACAATTGTTTTTTGTTATGAGTAACGGTTAATTTTGTAATACTTCCTTCACATTGATATGCTAATGCTTCTATCTCTATTGGAAATTGATTTCCAAGAAAAGTAATTTTATTATGGATGGCTTCTTTTAAAATAATATCCCGTTGCAATGAAGTATCTCCCATTGCAATAGTATAGATTGGAAATTCTATCCCAGAATTAAAAACTGGGTTAATTCCTTGGTTAAAAATACCATCAGATGCTAAAATTAAAGCTCCTACATTTCTATTATAAAACTTATTAGTTATCTCATCAAAAGCAATAGATAAATCAGTTACTTTCTGACTATAATCTACCTTTAAACCTTCTGTTAATTCCTCTCCAAAAATGTAAGTTTTAACCTCATAATTTTCTTCTAACTTAGCTTTAAGAGCATTTAATTTTTGAAGGTATTCTGTTTTATAAAAAACTGAATCTTTATTGAGTAAAATAGATGTACTATTATCTTGAGCTATAATAATAACAGGCTTTTCTACTTTATTAAATAATGTTTTAACAAAAGGTGATAGTAATAAAAAAGCTAAAATACTTACAAGTAAAAACCGAGAAGCAGCCATTACCTTAATCAACCAACTTTTAACTTCTTTTAATTTATCTTCTTTACGGTATAAAACAAAAGCATAAATAGCGCCTAACAACACACAAAACAGACTAAACCACAAAGGGTATTCTGTTAATATTTTTATGCTTAATAAGTGTATCATTTAAGAAAAGTAAATTTAGGAAAAGTTTAGAGTTACTTAAGCGATTGCAAACGATTATAAACATTTACAAATGTTTAAATTCAATTATAGCATTTATATTAGGCTATTTTTTAATTATATTTGAGGTAAACCCATAATGCGAATAAACACCATATGTTGTTTATTCGGTTGTTGTATGCCATTGAAAAAAAAAGAAAAGCCAACCGCACAGTCAAGCACATTTCATTTTGCTCGTGCCTCACAAAATAAAAAGAGCTTGCCTTTTCCCTACGCTAAACCAAACTGAATGATTATTTATCTGCTCATTTAATGAGATATTAAATTATTATTCCTATTTTTCGGACTGAATTAAACAATTCAAAAAATGAACCGAATAAAAGAGGTTTTAGAAGAGAAAGGAATCAAACAAATATGGTTAGCAGAACAGCTGGGTAAGAGTTACAACATGGTAAACTCTTATGTACAAAACAGAAGACAACCAAGTATTGAATGCCTTTATGAAATAGCTGAAATATTAAACATCAGTGTAAAAGAACTTTTAGTTGAACATGAGTAAGAAATATACATTTATAGACCTATTTGCCGGCTGTGGTGGATTTAGTGAAGGGTTTTATCAAGAAAAATTTGAGTCTGTAGTTCATGTTGACTTTGATGCGCCAGCTTGTGAAACCGTTAAGGAAAGGATGCGCTATTACAATTACTCGGAGAAGGCGATTGAAAGTGCAGTTATATGTGGAGACCTCACTTCTGAAGATGTGCATAGCCAGATTGATAGTGTTATCGGAAATAGACAAATAGATGTTTTAGTAGGTGGTCCACCATGTCAAACATTCTCATCCGTTGGAAGAGCACAAGATAAAAATTCAATGAGGAATGATCCTAGAAATTATCTTTTCCGTTCATATCTTGAAATTTTAGAGAAACATAAGCCTAAGATATTTGTGTTTGAGAATGTCTCAGGGTTGCTTTCCGCTAAACCTAATGGGAACTACATATTTCCTGAAATAGTTGAAAATATGTCAGAGTACTATTCTTTATGTGATGATAAGGATACAATACTTTTGAACTCGGTGCATTATGGAGTTCCTCAAATACGAAAAAGAGTAATCTTAATTGGTGTTAGAAAAGACCTTAAAATAAATCCGTTAGATATTTACAAGGCTATTGAAAAAACTCATTACAGCCCAGATATGGAAGCTAATAATGAAACTTTAGGTCTTCAAAAATATTTGACAGTTGAGGATGCGATTTCGGACTTACCAAAATTGTTACCAGGTGAAGGTCAAGAAGAAGTTGAACATGAAATTGCTATTAAGAATTCGTTTACAGAGATAGTTAGACCTAATGGTTTTTCAAAACTTTATAACCATGTTGCCCGAAAACACAACAACATGGACCAGCAGCGGTATGAACTCTTGAGCAAAAACAAATGGCAATTAAAAGATCTGGCTAAAACAAGACCTGATTTAATTCATCATGATCCAAAACATTTCGGAAACAGATACACTGTTCAAGTAGCAGAGAAACCAGGTAGAACTGTTGTGGCTCACTTATATAAAGATGGAAACCTATTTATTCATCCAGACCATAAGCAAAAGAGAACATTTACAGTAAGAGAAGCGGCAAGAGTACAATCCTTTCCTGATGATTTCAAATTTGTTGGGTCAAGAACAAATCAATATAAACAGGTAGGAAACGCGGTACCACCATTAATGGCAAAACAAATTGCAAAAGCAATTAAACAATTTTTAAAATAAAGATGGCAAACAAAAAATACAATTTTATCGATCTATTCTGTGGGGCTGGAGGTTTTGCAAAAGGCTTTGAAATGTCAAATAAATTCAATTGTATTGGTGGGATTGACAACAAAAAAGCAGCAGTTGAAACTCACAAATTAAATTTTAAAAATTCAGTGTCAGTGCATGCTGATATACGAGAGCTACCACCTCAAAAATTTCATGAATTAATCAATAAGCAGCAAGTTGATGTTATAATAGGTGGTCCTCCCTGTCCAACCTTTAGCACTATTGGTCATGCAAAAATACAATCCGTTAATAAAGATAAAGGCGATTGTATTACGGAAGACCCTAGAAATATTTTGTTCATGGATTACCTTGAATATGTAAATTATTTCAAACCCAAAATGTTTGTAATGGAAAATGTCCCTCAATTTCTTACAAAATATAAAGGAGCAACATATAAAGAGGTTAAAAGAATTATTGAAAGGGATTTACCAGAATATCATATTGTTGAAGAGGTTAAAGTCCTAAATAGCGTTAATTATGGAGTCCCTCAAAATAGAAGAAGGATGATATTAGTTGGCCATCTAAAAAATCACAGTTTCAACTATCCAAAAATAACTCATTGGTTTGAAGGCTCTAATTACAATATTGATCCTAATGGAGAAAATATTGATTCTACTAAACTAAAACCTCATGTTAATGTAAAAAGCGCCATTTCTGATTTGCCTAAAATCACAGATAATTGGCGAATTAATGAGTGTGAATATTCCAAACATGAGAATCTTGATACATATCAAAAACTTATGCGTCAAAACACAAATGGAATAGTCGCTAATAATATCTGCAGAATGTCCAATGAAAGAGCAAAGAAAGTGTTTGGTCATATGAAACAAGGGGATATTTATATGGATTTACCCAAAGAAGTACGTCAAATCTTGCCTTTCCGTGAAGATATTTTCAAGGATAGATTAAAACGATTGGTGCTGAAAAATCCTTCTTGGACGATTTTAGCGCACATTGGTATGGATGGCTATATGTATATACATCCAACTGAATTGCGCACTCTTTCTGTGAGGGAGGCTGCAAGAATTCAATCTTTCCCGGATGATTTTGTTTTTGTGGGTAATCAGCAAGAAACTTATATGCAAGTGGGAAATGCGGTCCCTCCTATAATGGCAAAAGCAATCGCAGAAAGTGTCTATAGTGGATTAACAAATTAAAACAATTGAGATCATGATTTATATCAGAAATATTTTCAAACAAGATTTAAGAGATGGTAAACAAATTGCCTTTCCAAAAGAAACTTCAAATGTATTTTTCAAGTTCAATTACAGTACACCAGACCCTAATAGACAAATCACTTTCAAATATAAAGTACAAGATCCTAATTCACCATTTGGAAGTCAAAGTGGTAAAACTATAACTACTCGTTTATATGCAGCAGGTAGTGAATCACGAATTGATGGAGAATTAAAACATTTTCTGAGAAATGAACTAAATGCGACTATTGGAGATATAATTGTTTTTAAATACAAAAAAGATGATTTGTTTGAGTTTGATTTTATTCCTCAGACTTCAAATTCATATAGTGGCTACAAGGAAATCTTGAAAAACAACAATCATGAAGTTGTACTAAATGATATTAGTAAAACATCTGCTTCAGATGAAGATACCGTTACCCATTTTGAAAATTTGAAAGAAGATTTTGCAGATTGGTTTATCAAACTTGATGGCTCTAAACACAACTATTTCAAAGATTCCTTTAATTCTAATAGAGATAAGCTTATTGAAGGTCTGTCTGAATATGAAGACAT
>CBDUPT010000121.1:0-7393 GCA_965369165.1 uncultured Flavobacteriales bacterium
TGTCCAACATTTGGAGATAAATCTCTTTTTCCGTAAACCTCTCCTTTACATATCCATACTTTTACTCCAATTCTTCCGTAAGTAGTATGCGCTTCAGTTAATGCATAATCGATATCAGCTCTAAATGTATGCAATGGTATTCTTCCTTCTTTATATCCTTCTGTTCTTGCCATCTCAGCACCGCCTAATCTACCTGCAACCTGAACTTTAATTCCTTCAGCTCCCATTCTCATAGAAGACTGTACCGCCATTTTTGCTGCTCTACGAAAAGAAATTCTTCCTTCTATTTGCTTAGCAACACTATCAGCAACTAATTTTGCATCAAGTTCTGGTCTTTTTATTTCGAAGATGTTTATTTGAACATCTTTCTTTGTTATCTTTTTAAGCTCTTCTCTTAATTTATCAACTTCTTGACCACCTTTACCGATAATAATTCCTGGTCTTGAACTGTTAATAGTAACCGTAATAAGCTTTAATGTTCTTTCTATAATAATTTTAGAAACACTGGCTTTGTGTAAACGAGCCATTAAATACTTTCTAATTTTATAGTCTTCAACTATTTTTCCAGAGTAGTCTTTACCACCGAACCAGTTTGAATCCCATCCTTTGATGATTCCTAATCTGTTTGATATTGGATTTACTTTTTGTCCCATTATGCTTCTACTTTTTTACTGTCAACTATTAACGTAACATGGTTAGATCTTTTTCTAACTCTGTGTGCACGACCTTGAGGAGCTGGTTGAATTCTTTTCAACATTCTTGCACTGTCCACTTTAATTTCTTTAACAACTAAGTTATTATCTTCAGGTCTTTCACCTTCGTTTTTTGCTTCCCAATTTGCAATAGCAGATCTAAGTAATTTCTCTAATCTTCTAGCAGCATCCTGAGGGCTGAACTGTAATATACTTAACGCCTTAAAAACTTCTTCTCCTCTGATCATATCAGAAACTTTTCTCATCTTTCTTGGAGAAGTTGGGCAATTATTAAGTTTAGCAAAGCTTATTGCTTTCTTTGCCTCCTTATTTTGCTCAGCTCTATTTCTTTTTCTAGCACCCATGGTTAACTATTTTATCTTTTACCTTTATTTTTTTTATCCGTTCCGTGACCTCTGTAAGTTCTAGTTGGAGCAAATTCTCCTAACTTATGACCTACCATATTTTCAGTTACGTAAACTGGTATAAATTTATTTCCGTTATGAACAGCAATTGTTAACCCTACAAAATCAGGTGTAATCATTGATGCTCTTGACCAAGTTTTAATTACTGCTTTCTTCCCAGACTGTTGAGTATCTTCTACTCTTGACTGAAGCTTGTAATTTACAAATGGTGGTTTTTTTAATGAACGACTCATATCTTATTTCTTTCTTCCTTCAATTATGTATTTACTTGAACTTTTCTTTTTAGCTCTAGTTTTGTATCCTTTAGCTGGTATACCGTTTCTAGATCTTGGGTGACCTCCAGAATTCTTTCCTTCACCACCACCCATTGGATGGTCAACAGGATTCATAACTACACCTCTAACTCTAGGTCTTCTTCCTAACCATCTAGTTCTACCAGCCTTACCTGAACGCTCTAACATATGTTCTGAGTTAGAAACAGTTCCGATAGTAGCTTTACATGTAGCTAATATTAATCTTGTTTCCCCCGAAGGTAATTTAACAACAACAAACTTTCCGTCTTTTGCAGTTAACTGAGCATAAGCACCAGCACTACGAGCCATTTTTGCTCCTTGTTTTGGTCTTAACTCTATATTATGAATTACTGTGCCTAATGGAATATCACTTAAAAACAAAGCATTTCCTACTTCTGGTTCAGCATCTTTTCCTGAAATAATTTCTTGTCCTACCTGAAGTCCGTTTGGGGCAATAATGTATCGCTTTTCTCCATCTTTATAAAAGATTAAAGCAATTCTTGCTGTTCTTCCTGGATCATATTGTATAGAATTTACAATACCTGGGATTCCATCTTTATCTCTTTTGAAATCAACTTCACGGTTTTTTTGTTTATGGCCACCACCAATGTAGCGCATCGTCATTTTACCAGTGTTGTTTCTACCACCCGACTTGCTTCTACCTTTGATTAAGCTCTTTTCAGGCTTAGCCTCGGTTACCGCGTTAAAATCGCTAACAATTTTATGTCTTTGCCCAGGTGTAGTGGGCTTCAATTTTCTTACTGCCATTTTTGTTTATCTCTTAAGAGGGTTGGAGCCCCCGTATAGTTAATATTATAGAATTATTAAATGTTACTGTAGAAGTCTATTACATCTCCTTCTGCAACAGTAATAATTGCTTTTTTATACCTATTTGTTCTTCCTTTAATTAATCCAGCTTTTGTAAATTTCGACTTAGATTTACCTGCATAGTTCATAGTATTTACTGACTCAACAGAAACACCATAAGCATCTTCAACAGCCTTTTTAATTTGTATTTTATTTGCTGTGTGATTAACTAAAAAACCATAGCGATTAAGCTTTTCGGTTTGATCAGTCATTTTTTCAGACACAACAGGTTTTACAATTATTCCCATCTCTTTGTTACTTTAAAATATTTTCAATTTTTTCAATTGATCCTTCAGCTAAAATAACACTTGACGCATTCATTAAATCGTAAGTATTTATTTCCGAAGCAGTTACTATTTTCGCTCCCTTCAAATTTCGGGACGACAAATATACATTTTTATTTGACTCTGCAAGCACCAATAAAGACTTTTTATTTAAAGCGTCTAAACTAGCTAATACTTCTGTGTATTTTTTTGTTTGCGGAGTATCAAAAGAAAAATCTTCTAATACAGTGATAGCCCCTTCTTTAGCTTTATAAGATAAAGCAGATTTACGCGCTAATTGCTTTTGCTTTGTATTTAATTTAAAACCATAATTTCTAGGTCTTGGACCGAATACACGCCCTCCACCTTTAAATAATGGGTTTTTAATATCACCAGCTCTAGCAGTACCTGTACCTTTTTGCTTTTTAATTTTTCTAGTACTTCCTTTTACCTCACCTCTTTCTTTCGCCTTATGAGTACCTTGTCTTTGATTTGCTAAATATTGTTTTACATCTAAATAAATAGCATGATCATTTGGCTCTATTTCGTAGATAGCTTTATCCAAAGAAACTTTCTTCTTTGTATCTTTTCCACTAATATTTTTTACAACTAATTCCATATTCTATATCCTCCTCAGTTATTTTTCAATTAATACAAAAGAACCTTTAGCTCCAGGAACAGATCCTGACACTACGATTAAATTCTTATCTGAATAAATTTTAACAACTTTAAGGTTTTGTTGTTTTACTCTATCTCCACCCATTCTTCCGGCCATTTTCATTCCCTTCATTACTTTTGAAGGTGTAGAACCTGCCCCTAAAGAACCTGGTGCTCTTAATCTATTATGTTGACCGTGAGTAGCATCACCAACACCATGAAACCCATGACGTTTAACTACCCCTTGAAAACCTTTTCCTTTTGAAGTTCCAATTACATCAATCCAATCACCCTCTTCGAATAATTCAACTGTAACTACATCTCCTAAATTTTTGTCGTCTTCAAAATCTTGAAATTCAACTAATTTTCTTTTAGAAGAAGTTTTAGCTTTCTTAAAGTGTCCTTGCATTGCTTTTGGAGTATTCTTATCAGACTTATCTCCAAATGCTAATTGAACAGCATTATAGCCATCGGTATCTTCCTTTTTGACTTGCGTTACTACGCAAGGACCAGCTTCTATCACTGTGCATGGTATATTTTTACCCTCGGCACTGTAGACACTAGTCATACCTATTTTTTTCCCAATCAATCCTGGCATTTTACTTAATTTTTATTTATTATACTTTAATTTCTACATCTACACCACTTGGCAACTCAAGTTTCATTAAAGCATCTACAGTCTTCGATGAAGAACCATAAATATCAATTAGCCTTTTGTAAGCGCATAATTGAAATTGCTCTCTTGCTTTTTTGTTTACATGCGGTGATCTTAATACTGTAAAGATTCTTTTGTGAGTTGGTAATGGTATTGGACCACTTACTACTGCACCTGTTCCTTTTACAGTTTTTACAATTTTTTCAGCTGATCTATCAACTAAGTTAAAATCGTAAGACTTCAGTTTTATTCTAATTTTTTGGCTCATTCTTTCTATATATTAAGCTTCTACTTTTCCGTTTGCTTTTGCAATTACTTCTTCAGCGATATTTTTAGGACATGCATCAAAATGTGAAAATTCCATTGTTGATGTTGCTCTACCTGATGACATTGTTCTTAAATCAGTTACATATCCGAACATCTCTGATAATGGCACTTTAGCTTTAACAACTTTAGAACCTGCTCTATCATCCATACCTTCAACCTGACCTCTTCTTCTATTTAAATCCCCAACGATATCACCCATACTCTCTTCTGGAGTCAATACTTCTAATTTCATGATAGGCTCTAACAATACAGGACCTGCCATTTTCATTGCAGCTTTGTATGCCATTTTCGCAGCAATCTCAAAAGATAATTGATCTGAATCAACTGCGTGGAAAGAACCATCTTTTAAGGTAACCTTTAAACTATCAACAGTATAACCAGCTAAAACACCAGCACCCATTGCTTCTTTAAATCCTTTCTCTACAGATGGAACAAATTCTCTAGGAATATTACCACCTTTAATTTCATTCACAAACTCTAACCCCTCTTTCTCTTTATCTTCAACTGGCTCTATTGTTACAACGATATCAGCAAATTTACCTCTACCTCCAGATTGCTTTTTATAAACCTCTCTATGATCAACAGGCTGAGTAATTGCCTCTTTATAAGAAACCTGTGGTGCACCTTGATTACATTCTACCTTGAATTCTCTTTTTAATCTATCTAAAATAATATCTAAGTGCAGTTCTCCCATACCGCTTAGTACAGTTTGACCAGATTCTTCGTCAGTATGAATTGTTAATGTTGGATCCTCCTCAGACAATTTACCTAAAGCAACTCCTAACTTATCAACATCTGCCTGAGTTTTTGGCTCAATTGCAATACCAATAACTGGATCTGGAAAATCCATAGACTCTAATACTATAGGTGCTTTTTCATCACATAATGTATCTCCAGTTCTAATATCTTTAAATCCAACTAATGCAGCAATATCTCCACAACCTAATCCATCAATTTGATTTTGTTTATTAGCATGCATTTGGAAAATTCTTGAAATTCTTTCTTTATTCCCAGTACGAGTATTTAATACATAAGAACCCGCTGGCAAACTTCCAGAGTATGCTCTAGTAAAACATAAACGACCTACAAATGGGTCAGTTGCAATTTTAAACGCTAAAGCTGCAAATGGCTCATCAAAAGATGGCTTTCTAGACTCTGGCTCATCCGTTTTAGGATTAATACCCTCAATAGCTTCAGTATCAAGCGGAGAAGGTAAAATTTCCATTACCATATCTAACATTGCTTGAACACCTTTATTTTTAAATGCAGAACCACACATCATTGGCACAACTTTACCAGCAATAGTTGCTTCTCTTAACGCATCTAAAATTTCTCTTTCTGTTAATGATTCTGAATCTTCAAAATACTTTTCCATTAAAGTATCATCAAATTCAGCTACAGCCTCTAACAACTCTTCTCTTAATTGTTTAGCCTCATCCATAATATCAGCAGGAATTTCTATCTCTTGAAAAGTCATTCCTTGATCTTCTTCATTCCAAGTGATTCCTCTAAAGTTGATTAAATCAACAACTCCTTTAAAATCATCTTCAGCACCAATATTCATCTGCAAAGGTAATGCATGAGATCCTAACATTGCTTTTACCTGCTTACACACGTTTAAGAAATCAGCTCCTTGTCTATCCATCTTATTAACGAAACCAATTCTTGGCACGTTATAATTATTTGCTAACCTCCAGTTAGTTTCTGATTGAGGCTCAACACCATCAACTGCACTAAATAAGAAAACCAAACCATCTAATACTCTTAAAGAACGATTTACTTCTACAGTAAAATCAACGTGACCTGGAGTATCAATAATATTCACATGATAATCCTGACCACGATAAGGCCATGTCAATGTTGTAGCAGCAGAAGTAATAGTAATACCTCTTTCTTGTTCTTGCTCCATCCAATCCATTGTAGCAGCACCATCATGCACTTCTCCAATCTTATGACTTACACCACCGTAATACAAAATACGCTCTGTAGTTGTAGTTTTACCAGCATCAATATGCGCAGCAATACCAATATTTCTTGTAAATTTTAAATCTCTTTTTGCCATTTCTGTAAATACTTAGTGATTAAAATCTAAAATGAGAGAATGCTTTATTTGCATCCGCCATTCTGTGAGTATCTTCTTTCTTTTTATATGCAGCCCCTTCTTCTTTATAACCAGCAACTATTTCACCAGCTAATTTTTGAGCCATAGTTTTTTCATTTCTTTTTCTAGAAAATCCAATTAACCACTTCATCCCCATAGAAACCTTTCTATCATCTCTAATTGGTTGTGGAATTTGAAAAGTCGCCCCACCAATTCTTCTACTTCTAACCTCTACACCTGGAGTAACGTTTGTTAGTGCTTTTTTCCAAACATCTAAACAATCTTCTTCTTCAACTTTTTCATTAACAATTTCTAGTGCGTCATAAAATATCTTAAATGCAACGCTCTTCTTACCATCCAACATTAAGTTATTCACAAATCTTGTAACCAATTTGTCATTAAACTTTGGGTCTGGAAGTAATACTCTCTTTTTTGCTCTTGATTTTCTCATCTTCTTTTATACTATATATAGTAACCTAAAATTTATTTCTTAGGTCGTTTTGTTCCGTACTTAGATCTTCTTTGTGTTCTACCATCAACTCCAGCTGTATCTAAAGCCCCTCTTACCACGTGATATCTTACACCTGGTAAATCTTTCACTCTACCACCTCTTACTAAAACAATCGAGTGCTCTTGTAAATTATGTCCTTCACCTCCAATATAAGCATTCACCTCTTTACCATTGGTTAATCTTACCCTTGCAACTTTTCTCATTGCTGAGTTTGGTTTTTTTGGTGTAGTAGTGTAAACTCTTACACAAACACCTCTTCTTTGCGGACATGAATCTAAAGCCGCAGACTTACTTGTTTTTACAAGTTTTGTTCTTCCTTTTCTAACTAATTGTTGTATAGTTGGCATAGTCTTAATTATTATAAATACAATATTCCCCTAAAAAAAGGGAGTGCAAAAATACAATTATTTTTGATAAAACAAACTCTTATAGTTTTTTTTTGAAAATGTTTTTCTTATTGAGGTTCCAAACTTATCCACAGAGTTATTAACGATAAAAAAAAACCAACTCATTTGAGTTGGTTTTTTTTGTTATTTATATATAAATATTCTATCTAATTAAGCTAAAACCACCTTTTTGGAAGTATTCAGTACCATCATCAC
>CBDUPT010000122.1:0-7371 GCA_965369165.1 uncultured Flavobacteriales bacterium
CAATAGCAAACATTCTTGCAAACTTTTTGCCCCAACTCCTGGTGGGTCAAAATGTTGGATAATTTGTAGTATTTTAGAAATATGATCGGAATCTGTAATTACATTTTGGGTAAATGCTAAGTCATCAACTATTGCATCAATATCTCTACGTAAATAACCTGATTCATCTAAACTTCCAATTAAATGTAAAGCTATAGTATGATCATCTTCTTCTAAATTAAAGAGTGTAAGCTGAGCTTCTAAAAGCTCTTGAAATGTAGCGCCACCGCTTAGTGGAACTTGTTTTTCTTCATCATCAACACTATGGTTGTTTACACTTAGCTTATATGATGGTGTATCATCATCTCCAATATAATCATCAAAATCAAACTCTTTTTCAGCATCACTTATTTCTTCCCTTCCAAAATCATCTTCTTGTTCTTCATCTAATTCTTCTTCATCTTTTCCTTCATCTAATGCTGGATTGTTTTCCATTTCTTCCTTGATTCGCTGCTCTAATGCAACTGTAGGTAGTTGCAATAATTTCATTAATTGAATTTGTTGTGGAGAAAGTTTTTGTTGGAGTTTAAAGCTTAAAGATTGTTTTAATGCCATAATATAAAAGTTTACTCACCAAAGATAAGAAAGGAGCTAAGGATAGGTTTAAAGTTTATTAAAAAATTTCATTATTTCTTTTTGATGAGGCTTGCTAATAGGGATAGCTTTAGAGTTAATAATAACACTGTCTTTATCAAAAGCTTCAACTTTATTGATATTTATAATAAATGAGCGATGTATTCTTGTAAATACATTGCTTTTATTGCTGTTCTGAAAATGATTTAAATTCGTAGAAAGCGTAAATTTTTTGGTGTTAGTATAAATGTTGCAATAACTGCCATCAGCTTCAAGATAATTGATAGCATCAAATTTTAGTTTGGTGTAATAATCTCCGTCTTTTACAAAGAATGAATCATTTACAATAGCAGATTGTTCTTCAATTAATTCCTCATTATGTTTGTTGCAGGCTATTTCAATAGCAGAATATAAATCTTTTTTGTGATATGGTTTGCTTATAAATGCTTTTGGGCCACTTTCTAAAGCTCTTTTTAAAGTTTTAGAATCACTATTTGCAGTTAGATAAATTATTGGAATATTGGAAGTTTGATGAATTAATTTTGCGGTATCTATGCCGTCTTTATTTCCCTTAATATTTATATCCATTAATATAATATTGGGCACATCATTTTCTATCGCAGATAAACACTCTTCACTTGAAATTGCAATTTCAGTAATTTCAAAACCGTAGTCTTCCATGTCAGCAGCAATTTCTTCTGCAACAAGCACTTCGTCTTCTACTATTAATACTTTTATTGCCAATTAAATTAGTTTATAATTAGAAATATCAATTCTAACACAAATACCAGACATATCATTTATTGAAACAGTTCCTCCGATTTGTCTGGATAAAGATTTAATTAATTTCATTCCAAAAGATTTAGAATTTTCTAAATCACTAACCGTCCCTGTACCATTATCTGAAACTTCTAAAATAAGGTTTTCTGATTGTTTAATCAAGCTTATCTTAATAGCTGGAGAATTAGTTTTTTCAAAAGCATACTTTAGAGTGTTTATTACTAATTCATTTATTATTAGCCCAATAGGAATTGCAGTATCAACATCTAATTTTAATTGAGAGAAATTTAAGTTTACATCAATATCATTTTCCTTTAACCCAAAACTATCAATTAATCCTTTAATAAGTTCTTGTCCATAATTATCCATGTCAACGCCAGAATAATTGTCGTTTTGATAAAGCATTTTATGGATTAACCCCATAGATTTCACTCTCTCTTTTCCTTCGGCAATTGCAGATTTTGTTTCTTTATCATCAATACTTCTTTCTTGTAAACTTAATAAGCTCGAAATTATTTGTAAGTTGTTTTTTACACGATGATGAATTTCACCTAGAAGTAATTCGTTTTCGTGATTTTTTTGCTCAATAACTAGTTTTTGTTGATTACTTAATTTTAATCGATTGGCTATATACAAACTAAATCCAATTATAAGAATAAGGACTATCGTACCAGCCCAAATAATAATGTTTTGCTGCTGTTTTTCAGCTTCTTTTAATGATAATTCTTTTTCATGTTCAACTGCGGCTAAAGCTTCTTTTTTATCAAAATCATATTGCATATTTTGTTTAATTGTTGCTTTCTGAGTTTTTATATTATTAACACTATCCCGCATAAGAATAAATAGTTTATGCATTTTTAATGCTTGTATTCCTTTGTTTTGATGCTCATATATTTCACTTAGTAGTTCTGAAGCTTTTTTTATGTTATAGACATTAGCATTTTTATTCGCTAATTGTAATGCTTGTTCGGTATAGTTTTGAGCTTTTATTAAATTCCCATTTAATAGTTCTATTTGACCTAAATTAACTTGGCTAATTGCAATTCCTTCAGGGTCATTAATTTGGGTGTATAGAATTAAACTCTCATTTAAAAAGTTCTGAGCAGAATCTGTTTTTCCTTCTGAAAGATAAATAACTCCAAGATTTAAGAGAGAAGTTGCTTGACCTGATTCATTTTCTAATTGATGAAAAATTGAGAGGCTTTGATTGAAAAGAGATATAGCCTCATCTTTTTTATTTTGCTTTTTAAGTACAGAACCAATATTAACTATAAGACTGCCTTCAGTTGATTTTTCATTATATTTTTGAGCAATATCTAGTCCCTTTTTATAATATTTTAGAGCATTGTCATAATCCTCTTGATGTTCGTAGATATAGGCAATATTATTTAATGGCTGTATTAATGCTTTTTCATTACCAATATACTCATCAATTTTTAAGCTTAGCAAGAAAAATTTTAAAGATTTTTGGACTTTTCCTTTAGCATAAAAAATCATTCCGATGTTGTTTAAACTAGAAGAAATACCCTCTAGGTTCATCATTTTCCTGTCTATTTGAAAAGCTGAAATGTATTGTTTTATAGCAAATTTATAATTTCCAATAGATTGATAGTAAAAACCAATATTGGTATAACTTTCGGATAGGATTTTGTTAAAAGCAAGCTCTTCTTTTTTATTAAGTTGTTTCCTAAGATTGTTTTTAGCTATTTCTATAGCTTTTTGGTTTAAATGATATAGTGTATCAATATTTTTTTCATAAAGCAGCATTGATACATTTAAAAATGCAGCAGCTTTAGTAGTGTCATGAATTTTTGGAGAGGTTGTTAGGTTTAAAAGAGAATCAATGGAAAGTTGCTCTGGAGTTTTAGAAGTTTGAGAAAATACTTGAGCCATAAAAACTAAGGAAATAGTGTATAGCCATAAATATTTCATTCACAAAAAAAATAAGGTTCCTTACAAAGCTAATCAATTCATTTACAAAAACTAAGCTTATTTAATTCCGAATAGTATTGAAATTTGTTCTCAATATAATAGTTCGGAGTGCGAATAGCTATTAATAATAACAAAACAAGAGCTGTTCGGAAATATTAAGAGTTAGATTGACTTACTTAGCATTAGATAATGGCATACAGAAGGTTACCCAATACAGATAACGCAAGATTGTTGGCAATTCTTAAATTAAATGAACTACTAGAAGAGCATGATTTGATACTAAAAAACTACAGAGAAAGAATAATTGATTATACACTCATATTTAAAACATTAATTGAAAAAAGGGATATATATAAAGCTAAGCGAAGAATATTAAACAAGCAAAAGAAAGAGTTGCTTATAAGGTTGAAAATTTATGTGTCTCATTTTTTTCAAGTATTCAATTTTGCTATAGATAGAGGGGATATAGATAAGGAATGTAGAAAATTGTTTGGATTAAATATAAATACGGGGGTTATTCCTTCCTTATCAAAGGAATCTGATATAACCGAGTGGGCTTATCATATTGTTGTTGGAGAGCAAAAAAGAATAACTAAAGGTGCAAGGGTAATTTCTCACCCCAACTTTTATCAGATAAAAGAGATTACTATAGCTACAGAAAAAATAATATCAGATATAAAAATAGTAGATGATTTGTATAACGATTTTCAAGAGGAAATAATTAAAGAAAGAATGAATATAGATGCTTTTATTAAGCAATTGTGGAATGAAATTGAACATCAATTTATAAATGAACCTATAGAGATAAAAAGAAAAAAAGCTGCTCGATATGGGGTGGTATATGTAATATAAAAAATATAAAAGATGAAAAAAATTTACTTAGGGATGCTATTCGCCATTGCGTTTAGTTTTACAATAAATGCTCAATGGGGAAATGTAGGAAACGCTGGTTTTTCTGCTTTAAACTCTGATTATCAGAGCTTAACAATTGATAGTGATGATACTTTATATGTCGCATACCAAGATTATTCTCAGTCAGGAAAAGTTACTGTTAAAAAATTTGATGGTATAAATTGGATAAATGTTGGTTCTCCTGGATTCTCAGGAGGGTCATCTCCTTATACCGATTTAGCAATTGATGGTGATGATACATTATATGTTGCATATCAGGATTGGAATAATTCAGGAAAAGTAACAGTTCAGAAATTTGATGGTACAAATTGGATTAATGTTGGAGGTGCAGCTTCTACTACTCAAGCAGAAAACGTTTCACTTATTATTGATAATGATACACTTTATGTTGCATACATAAATGCTAGTTCTGGAGATAAAGCTAATGTTAAAAAGTTTGATGGAACAAATTGGGTGACTGTTGGTGTAGTTGATTTTTCTACAGACCCAATTACAGAAATTAAATTGTCTGTGGTTAATAACATTCCTTATGTAGCAACTATTAATTCATTAGGAGGAACTTTAGGAAATGTACTGAAGTTTGATGGTGTTAATTGGGTTACTGTTGGAGGAACATTTTTTGACTCTGGATTATATTATTTAGATTTAGTAGTGGATAACACTACACCATATGTAGCTTATTCTGCATCAAGTACTGGAGGAATGGCGTCTGTCAAGAAATTTGATGGAGCTAATTGGGTAAATGTAGGGTTGCCACAATTTTCTACTCAAACTATTGAAGAATGCCATTTAGCTAAAGATAATGGTTCTCTTTATGTAACGGCAAGAAGACCTTTATATTCATATAAAGCAACTGCATGGAAATACAATGGAACTTCTTGGGCAGCTTATGGTAATGAAAATTTTTCAGCTGGAGTTGTAACTTATATGAATATAGTGCATGCTAATGGAGTTACTTATGTAGCCTATAAAGATGCGGCTAATTCAGATAAAACTACGGTAATGAAATATATAGAACCACTTGTTGGTATTGAAGATGTTATTGAGTTAAGTTCTTTTAATATTTACCCCAACCCAGTAAAAAATCAGTTAACCATTACTGCTGAAAACGAAAAAATTAACAGCATTAAAATGATGGATGTTACAGGGAAAATAATTTGGATACCTAACGAGGTAACTCAAAACACAATAACCATTAATGTTGCTGATTTACCTAAAGGCTTGTATTTCTTACAAATACAAACAGATAAAGGAATAGGAACAAAACGATTTATTAAAGAATAAGAAGATTAATTATAAAATAAAAGAGATGAAAAAAGTTAGTTTAAGTTTAGTGTTGATTGTAATATTTTGTACTGTGGCATTTGCCGGAAAAGATAAATCAACCTTAAAAGAAAAAATTGAGAATACTAAAGAAGTAAAAGTGTTTTTTAGTGTTAGAGAAATTATAGATCAAGAAGACGAGAATAAACTCAAACAAGCAAATCCTAAAGCGAAAACCGATATTAGAACTATAATGCCAGAAGCTTATTATTCTTCTGAAATTAAAAGTCAGGTTATCAATAATCTAAATGATGGTTTACAGTTATCTGGAGCTTTAGTAGAAGGAGATGTTTCTAATATTCCTATTTCGGATGATAAAAAAACAAACTATAGAGATTTGACTAAGTTGCCCGATGGCTTTTATTTAATTGTTGATATTGCTGGAGAATATCAGCGTAATGGGAAAACAATACCAGGCAATCAAACCAATGGTTATAAGCCTATTTTAGAAAAAGTGACAAACAGGGTTGAAATTAAAGCACAGTTATTTTTCTATGAAATTAAAGATGGAAAAATAAATAAATATGGAGATATGTTAATGAAAACGGGAGTATTGTTAGCTACTTGTGGTGGAGTTGGAGCAGAAACCAAAGATTATGTAAGTGCTAAAGAGTTAGAAGGTATATACCCACCTTTATCCTTTATTGAGACGTATAAAAAAACATTGTTAGAGTACACAACAGATTTTGCTGCAAGAAAATTAAAAAAGCATAATAAAGTAGTTGCTAAAAGAAAATAATTTTATAGTTGTTATAATAGAAAAGAGCCTTGAAATTTTTCAAGGCTCTTTTTGTATAGGTTATTTTTCAAATTAGCAGTACTCGTTAAAAGCTTCTGCTAAATTTTCAGCAATCATTTCTGCAGGTCTTCCTTCTATGTGATGACGTTCAATAAAATGAACCAGTTTACCATCTTTAAATAAAGCCATACTTGGCGAAGAAGGAGGGTAAGGCAAAGTGTATTTACGAGCTTGAGCAACAGCTTCACCATCAACTCCAGCAAATACTGTAGCAATTCTATTAGGTTTTTTCTCGTTACTGATAGCAATTTTTGCAGCTGGGCGAGCATTGGCAGCCGCACAACCACAAACTGAGTTAATAACAATTAAAGCAGTTCCTTCACTAGTAATAGCTTTATCAACTAGTTCAGGGGTTGTTAAATCTTCAAATCCTACCGATGTTAATTCTTCTTTCATCGGGGCAACTAATTCTGGTGGGTACATATTTTTAATTTTTTATGATTAATAATTATATCACGAAATTAAGGATTATTAACCTCTCTTTTTGGCAAAAAAATCTTTTAAGATAGCGGAAGATTCGTATTCTAAAATACCTTTAATTATTTCTGTTTTTGGATGAAGTAAATTATCAGAATGTTTAGCAAAGCCTCTTTTAGCATCAGATGCGCCATAAACCACTTTTTTTAGTTGTGTCCAATAACTAGCACCAGCACACATAACACAGGGTTCAAGTGTTACATACAGAGTGCATTCGTTTAAATACTTTCCGCCTAAAAAATCTGTGGCTGATGTAAATGCTAGCATTTCTGCATGTGCAGTAACATCATTTAGTCGTTCAGTCATATTATGAGCTCGTGCAATAATTTTATTGTCGCAAACTATAACTGCACCTACAGGAATTTCGTCTTCATCGAAAGCTTTTTTTGCTTCTTTGAAGGCTTCTTTCATAAAATGTTCATCAGAAAAAACGGACAACATTGTATTTAGGCTGTTTTAGTTTTTGAGGTGTATTTAGCAATGATAGACCAAACAATATATAATAATATTATTATAGGAAATGCTGCTATATTTAT
>CBDUPT010000123.1:0-7346 GCA_965369165.1 uncultured Flavobacteriales bacterium
ACATTTTTAGGTAAAATATCTTCTCCTATACCTTCTGTGATGTAAGGATAAATCTCATTCTCATCAAAAATACCTGTTTCATGATATTTTTTAAATACTGAACCATAAGTATCTATTCCCCAAATTTTAATATTTGGATTTTTTTCTTTTAAGTACTTCCCAACTCCAGAAACTGTTCCTCCAGTACCAACTCCAACTACAAAGTGAGTTATTTTCCCTTCTGTTTGCTCCCAAATTTCAGGCCCTGTACTTAAATAATGTGCTTTCGCATTACTTGGGTTATCGTATTGATTTACATACCAAGAATTTGGTACTTCATCAGCTAATCTTTTTGAAACTGAATAATAAGAACGCGGATCATCTGGCGAAACATTGGTAGGACAAACATGCACATCTGCTCCAACAGCTCTTAAAATATCCATCTTTTCTTTACTTTGCTTATCACTCAACACACATATCAGTTTGTAACCTTTCATAATACAAGCTAAAGCTAATCCCATCCCAGTATTACCAGAAGTTCCTTCAATCACTGTCCCACCAGGCTTTAATCTTCCATCAGCTTCAGCATCTTCTATCATTTGCAAAGCCATTCTATCTTTAACAGAATTACCTGGATTAGTCGTTTCTATTTTAGCCAAAACTAAAGCATCAACATCTTTACAAAGTTTATTGATTTTTACTAAAGGTGTATTACCTATTGTCTCTAATATGTTATTGTAATATTTCATTCTTAAAATTTTATGACTGCAAATGTAATAAATACCCTTACTAATTTATGGTTGAAAATTATAAATTAGAGTTTTATTAATATTAAGTTTTTACCTAAACGTAAAATTATCAATCGAAACGAATTGCTTTTACAGGAGATATTTTTGTAATTACCATAGATGGGATAATCAGCATAATTAAACAGACTGCCAATGTCCCTATATTTAACGCAGCTATGTAAGTAAAATTAAATTCAATCGGAACTTGAGTAACGTAATAAGATTCGGCAGGCAAAGTTAAAACACCAAATTTTAATTGAATTAAGCACAACGCAATTCCGATTACATTACCGATTACCATTCCTTTAATTATTCGGTAGGCTGCGTTGTATAAAAATATTTTTCTCACATTCCAATTGGGCAAACCTAATGCCTTTAAAATTCCAATCATGTTGGTACGCTCTAAAATCAGAATTAATAGTGCCGAAACAATATTTATAATTGCTACTAATACCATTAATATAATGATGATGTTTACATTATAATCTTGCAAACTCAGCCAACTAAAAATATCAGGGTTTAAATCCTTTATAGTTGATGAATGCAATTCATAACTTACATTATCATAAACATAATCGCCCATTTTATCTATATCGTGATAATCGTCTATCAATACTTCAAAACCACCAACTTGGTTTTTATCCCAACCATTTCTTTTTTGAATGTGAGCAATATCGGTTAACACATATAAATTATCGAAACCCTCTAAATCTGTTTGATAAATTCCTTTTACAATAAAATCTTTGGGTCGTAACTGTCCGTTTTGCTGAATAAAATAAACGAACATTTTATCTCCAACATTCAATTTCATTTTATTAGAAATGTGTTTAGAAATAATAATGTCGTTTGTTTTTACAGTATCAATTACTTTAAAAACTTCCCCTTCTACTATGTTTTCTTTAAAAAAGCTCCAATCAAAATCGCTACCAACACCTTTAACCACAACACCATAAATTTCTTCTTTGGTTTTTATAATTCCTGCTTTGGTTGCAAAAATTTGAATGTGTTTTATTCCATCTACCTCAGCTAAACTGGGGTAAAAATCTTGCTTTTTACTAATTGGATTTGCCTCATAAGTGTTTTGAGAATCGTAACTAGTTATTTGAATATGACTACCAAAGCCTATTACTTTGTTTCTAATTTCTCGTTGAAAACCAGACACAATACTTACCGCTACAATCATAACAATTAAGCCTAAAGCTATTGCTATAATAGAAATATTAATAACAGGCTTTGTAAATTTTTTGGAACGATTATCGCCCTTAATAATGTTTTTTGCTATGAAATATTCGAGGTTCAAGTTTTATACACTTACATTTGGTAGTTGTTCAACAAAAGTAGTAATTTGTATCAGATGACTTTAAGAGGTTTGTTAAATATTGTTATTATCGGTTTGTTTTGCACACAATGTACAGGACAAGAACCTAATAATGTTACCACAACACAAGTTGTTGTTAACAGAAATACAACAATACAACCTAAAATTGAAGTGGGAGCTGAGCAAACTGCACAATACCTTACTCTTTTAAAGGATAAAAAAGTAGGAGTTGTTGCCAATCATACCTCTATGATTAAAAATACTCACTTGGTTGACTCATTAATAAGCTTAAACATTAATGTAGTAAAAGTTTTTAGTCCTGAACACGGTTTTAGAGGCAAAGCAGATGCTGGAGAAAAAGTAAGTTCTGACGTTGATAATGCAACTGGGTTGCCTATTGTTTCTCTTTATGGGAAAAACAAAAAACCAACTTCAGAACAAGTTGCTGATTTGGATGTATTGATTTTTGATATTCAAGATGTTGGAGCAAGGTTTTACACCTACATTTCTACCATGCACTACGTTATGGAAGCTGCTGCTGAAAACAACAAGAAAGTAATTATTTTAGATAGACCAAACCCTAATGGACATTATGTTGATGGTCCAATTTTAGAAAAGGAATTCTCATCCTTTATTGGAATGCACCAAGTACCAACTGTACACGGAATGACGGTTGGAGAATATGCTCAAATGATTAATGGTGAAGGTTGGTTAGCTGACAGCAAAAAATGTGATTTAACCGTAATTAAAACTGTAAACTACACCCACAAAAGCTTGTATCAATTACCGATAAAACCTTCTCCTAATTTACCCAATATGGCTTCTGTGTATTTGTATCCAAGCTTATGTTTGTTTGAAGGAACTACTATTAGTGTTGGTAGAGGTACTGACAAACCATTTCAAATTTTAGGGCATCCGTTAATAAAATCTGAGAAATATAGTTTTACACCAAAACCAACTGATGGAGCTAAAAAACCTAAGTTAAATGGTGAGAAATGTTTTGGACATGATTTATCATCTTTTGGAGAAGAATACATGAAAAACAAGCCTTACCTCAACCTATTTTGGATAATTGATATTTATAAAGATTATCCTAAAAAGGATGAGTTTTTTATTAAATCGTTTAACCTTTTGGCAGGCACTGATAAATTAAAGCAACAAATTAAAGACGGCATAAGCGAGCAAGACATTTATAAAAGTTGGCAACCTGGGTTAACCCAATTTAAACAAACCCGTAAAAAGTATTTGTTGTATCCAGATTTTGAGTGACTATGAAAAAATTATTTTTCAGTATACTGTTTTGCTTAATTACTTTGTTGTGTAATTCTCAAACTTCCTTAGATTTTAAAAAATTTAATCCTACAAAGTTTAAAGAAAATATCAGCATAGAAGGTTATACAATTAAAGATTCTTATAAAATAAATGACTCATCAATAATTCTAATTGGACTCCCCAAACAACATAACGAAAAAGATGAAGGGCTTAGAATATTCCATCTTATAAAGAAGGAAAATAAATATAATATTCAATACATTTCTGCAGGTGTCAATGAAAGCTATATATATCACCCTACATTTTTTAAACTTAAAAATCAGATTGTAATTATTTGTGAAATGGGAGCTGAGTATTCTTGGGGATTAGATGCTTTTCTTTTAGAAAACGATTCATTAAAAAAGCTTGGCAACATGAATATTGCTACTAAAATCAACAACGAAGAACATCAAGAATCAGCAATTTCTTTTCTTGAGATAAATAGAAAAGACACAATAATTGTATTTAGTTTCAAAAATTCTCATATTATAAATGAGATTGAGATTTTCTGTCCATTTCTCTATCATAAACCTGGACAAGAAAATGAAGAATCTATCCCAACTAACTCTATATCTTTTGTTTGGGCTAATAGTTGGAAAATGTTAAAAAATTAATTCACCACTAAACCTCCCTCAACACCCACCTCAACTCATTTAGCATTAAGGCGGTTGCCCCCCATATAGTTTTTTGGTTAAACTGAAATGTAGGCACTTTTAATTTTAAACCGTTACTCAATTTAATATTATCTGTACTTAGTTCTTCTGTTTGAATTAAAAGTGACAACTTTAATTCAACAATTTCTGCTACTTCTCTTTCTTCTGCAATAAAGCTAGGCGTATAATCAACAAAGCCTATTACAGGGCTTACCAAAAAATTACTTACAGGTATATACACATCAGAAAGTTGTCCGATTACTTCAACATGCTCCATTACAACTCCAACTTCTTCATTCGCTTCGCGTAAAGCAGTGTGTATAATATCTTTATCGGTTTCTTCTACTTTACCTCCTGGAAAAGCAATTTGTCCGCTGTGTGTTCCTTCATAAATTGGACGTTGAATTAAAACAATGTGAGGTTCATTTTCTTTTTCGTAAAACAGCACTAAAACACCACTTTTACGGACGGTATTAATATCCAAGCTATCATAATCTACTTTTCGATAAGGTGCTGCTTCTTGGTGTGCCTCTTTAGCAGGAAGGACTTCAAGCAAACGTTGTTGTAGGTATGTTTTTAAATTTTTCATAAGGCTTTACACCTCCCTTAATCCCTCCTTTTTAGGAGGGAAGCTTCCCCTCTAAAAAGAGGGGTTAGGGGTGTGTTAATTTAATTCTAACAACTCAATCTTTTTATAAGTAAATCCGTTTTCTGAATATAATCTTAAAAACTTTCTATCTGCTGTAAATTCTATTTTAGTGTATTCGATAGGTAATACTACTTCCGATTTTAAGTTAACAATACCATACAAATCGTTTTGCTTTACTAATAAAGTATTATTATAAAACCACTCTATTTCTTCATAAATTGGTTTAATGATATAAGATCCCTTTTTATCTATTACACCATACAAACCTTCTTTTTTAACTATAGCCATATTATTAACAAACCCTGCAGCATAATCATAATTATAAGGTATTCTCAATTTAGTTTCATAATCGCAATAACCCCACTTCCCATTTCTTTTAATGGCAATCAATTCACCATCCATTCCCCCAACATCTTCAAACAAAGCGGGTACAAACTTATTTCCTAAAGTATCAATCAACCCAAATTTACCTTCGGTAATTACTCTTGCATATTTCTTTTTATTAAACAATGCCCAATTTATTGCTCCTTCTTGATACGGTAATTCTATTGGTATTGCAATAGTCCCATCAGCTTTTAAATAACCGTATTTATCATCTTTTACAGCTAGCGCCAACTCATTTTCAATTTCTGATAATTGATTATAAATAGGTTTTACTTTATAATTCCCCTTAGCATCAATAACTCCATACAAGTTATTTTCTCTAATTCGTATAAACTCATTCTCTAAATTATCTATCCACTCGTATTTTGGTTTAATTATATAGTATAAATTCGTGTCAATTATTCCGTATTTATCGTTCTGCTTTACATAAGCAATTCCATTATTAAAATCGCCCACCGATTGGTATTGTAAACCAACTTTTAAGTTCCCTTTTGCATCAATAAATCCATACTTCCCATTTAATTCAATAGATATAAATTCATTTTTTGTTGGACCAATTTCATCATAAATTATAGGTACAATAATTTCTCCTGTACGATTAATTAATCCATATTTATCATCCTTTCCAACTATTGCCAATCCATTCACAAAAGGCTCTGCCTCATCATAATCAAATGCAATTACTGTGGTATTGTTTTTATTAATAAACCCAACCTTACCTTTTAACATAGCTGCTGCTGCACCTTCGCTAAAATCGGAAACCCACTCATATTGAGGCTTAATTTTAACATTTAGTTGATCATCTACAAACCCCCATTTACCACCACTTTGGACAGGGTAGTATTGAGCATTTGCTAAAACATAATCTCTCTGAAGTTCTTCCTTAAACGGATATTCTGGATAATTCTCTAAAAACTTTTTAATGTTTTCTGGAGTTCTAACTTGAGTAGATAAATTGTAAATATTTCTCCACGCTTTTGGCACAAAAGGGTTGTCTGGAAATTGTTTTATAAAATTATAATATGATTTAACTGTTTTACTTTCTGTAGCGATTTCATAAACATTCTCGTGTGCTCTTTTAGTATAATAACTTTGCGGTTGCTCTTGCAAAAATCTCACATTGCTCTCTAAACTATTATCTATTGTATATTCTTTAAACAACTGTTTATCATATCTAGCTTTTGCATCATTTATCTGTTCTGCATTAGGATAGGTTTCAATAAACTTTTTATAACTATAAGAAGTATTGTTTTTCATTGCTTCTTTATAAGCCAACTCATTTCTATTTTTAATGGCTTTGTTTAACTGCAATGCTGTAAAATTATTTTTTATAAAATGATTATAACTTAAAACTGTATTAGTTTGTTTAGCTGCTTCAAAACATAACTCATCTACTTTGTCCACCAAAGCACAGACAGAAACTGTATCAACACCCAAAAGTTTAATTTTTGCTTTGTTTTTTTCTGATGTTTTATGGTAATAATTATTTGCCGAAAACTGAGCATAATGCAAAGCTGAATCTAAATTATAAAAGGGGTTATTATTTCGAGAATAAATAACACTTAACCCATAAGCTGAAGCTGCTTGTTTTCGCTTTAAATTCTTGTAAAATAGCTTTTTAGCCTTAAAATAATCATGAATTTCTAAGGCTTCAAAAGCATCATCAATACCATTGCCAAAAATGTTTGCCTGCGAAGTTTTAGCAACAAATAATACTACCACAAAGACTACTGCTATTTTTATTGATTGCCTCAAACTAAAACTATTTCTTATTTTACACGTAAATAATAAGCGACTAAATTAGGAATACAAACTTTCATCTTAAAATTATTTACTACTTGCTTAGTATGATAAAATACTTTAAATATCTATTTCCCATTTTTATGGTGTTGCTCATATTTGGCTGCAACAGTTCAGATATTCCTGGTAGTCATGCTCATCAAATAGTGCATAAAGATTTAGATAGTATTAAAACAGAACAAAAACTTAGAGCTTTAATTAATTATAGCCCTACAAGTTACTTTTTATATAAAGGTAACCCTATGGGGTTTGAATATGAACTTTTAAAAAAGTATGCTAAACACATTGATGTTGAATTAGAAGTTATTCCCATTAAAAATATGGACAGTGTTTTTGTAGATTTAAATAAAGGCAAAGGTGATATTGTTGCAGCAAATTTAACTATCACAAAGGAACGCTTACAAAAAACAGCTTTCACTCACCCTATTCTAATTACAAAACAAGTATTAGTTCAGCGAAAACCC
>CBDUPT010000124.1:0-7276 GCA_965369165.1 uncultured Flavobacteriales bacterium
TACTATACAAGCTCAGGCTTTTCAAAAAGGAAATGTTAATATAGATGTTGGATTAGGTTTTGGTGTCTATAAAACAACTACAACTTTTACAACACCTGAATTTGTGTTTTTTGGTATTACAATTCCACCTCAAACTATTACAGATGAAGATGGGGCAGCTAGCACCATGATTCCTATAGGCTTTGAATATGGAATATCTAACAAGTTTGGACTTGGAGTAGAGTTAGGGTTTGTCAATTATTTTGTAGAAGATTCTACTGAGAATGATGATGGAACAGTGACCTTAAATCAAACAAAAACAGTTAAAAGTGTAGATTTTATGATTTACTGTAATTACCATCTTTTAAATTCGGACAAAAATGATTTGTTTATAGGAATGGGAATTGGTGGCTCTAACGTAGTTTGGAATTTTAAGGATAGTGGAGAGGAATATTCAGGTGGCGGAAGCATTTTTAAATTATATATAAAAGATAGAATCTTCTTCAGTGATAATATTGGAATTCTATTTAACCTAGGATATACAGGTTACGTTTATAATAATATGGAAGCTTCAAATAATAATGCGTTTTTGGAGAGCTTGAAATGGAATGTAAGAGGTGTTAATATTGGTACAGGTTTAGCATTAAAATTTTAAAGTTTACCAACTACAACTTCTTTTAAATCATTTTTACTAAAATATTTAACTCCCAATTCTTTAATGGTTTTGGGAGTTATTGTTTTTATGACTTTAATGTAATCATCATAAAAAGAATAATCTAAACCAAAACTATCTACACTTTCAAATAAACTGGCCATATTAAATGCTCCATCACATGATTTTAAAAAGTGCCCTAACATATAGTTTTTAACTAAATTTAATTCCTCTTCAGAAACTTCTTCAGTTCTTAATAATTCAATTTCTTTATAAATTTCAACTAAGGCATCTTTGGTTACATCTGCACCAACTTCTGTGCTGATAAAAAAGTAACCATTATTTTGTAAGCTAATAATTCCAGAGCCAATACCATAGGTGTAACCTTTATCTTCTCTAATATTAGCCATCAATCTAGAACCAAAATACCCTCCTAAAATGGTATTAAAAACTTGTAGCTTATGATGGTCAGGATGTAGTTTATTGGGCATAAGCCTACCTATTCTTATGGCAGATTGTAGTGCACCATTTTTTTCGACATAAACTTTACTGTCTGTTGGGTTTTCTGAATTATTTTCAGATTTTAATGGAGCATTTTTAGGTAATTTTTCATCTCCAAAAAATGAGTTGATTTGTGAGATAATGTCATTGTCAACTTTTCCAGAAACTAAAATTTTGCAATTATTTAATTGATAATATTTGTTGTAATGTTTCTTAATGTCATTAAGTGTTAGGTTGTTGTAATCACTTATTGTAGTATTTCCACCATAGGGAGATTTCTCTCCAAAAATTAAATGAGAAAACTCTTTTCTAGCTAGAAATGATACTTTTTCAAGGTTAACTTTAAAACGTTCAAGAGCATTATTTTTATATATGTTAAATTCTTTTTCATTTAGTGAGGGAGAACAAATAACTTCTTTAACATAAGGTAAAACATTTGATAAGTATTTACTGAGTGTGTAGAGAGTAACTGTTGCAGAATCAAAGCTGTTTTCAACTTCTAAAAATGCACCGTAGTTGTCAATTCCTTCTGCAATTTCATATGCTGTATAAGAGGATGTCCCTTCCTTTATTAAAGCGTTTGTGGTAGATGCAACGAGTAGTTTTTCCTGCTGCTGTATACCAGCATTAAAAATAAAGTCTACTTTAATTATATCTTGAGTTCCACCATTAATATAATTTAGTTTAATACCATTAGATAAGTTATGGTTTTTAACCTCTAAAAATTCGATTTGACTTACTTGTTTAAACTCAGGAGCTATTTTTCTATTTAAAGCCATAATTTAACTTTCTTTTTTAGCGTAAATTAATGTGGAACAATTTGTTGGGATTAAAATTTTATTTGCTATTCTATTAATATCCTCAGCAGTAACAGAGTTGTATTTTTCTATTTCTAAATTAACATCATTTGCATCATTTTGTAATTCAGCAAAAGCTAAATTCATAGCTTTATTTAAAATATTGGTTTCAGAAAATTCATGGGTAGATTCAATTTTATTTTTTACTTTTTGCAATTCATTTTCAGAAACAAGATGACTTTTTATTTTATCTAATTCTTTCTCGATGCTTAATTCAGCAGTTTCATAATTAATTTCATCTGATAATTTTCCGCTAATTACAAATAAGCCCTCATCAGAACTGCCCATAACGTAAGCGTTTATTTCGCTAAATAGTTTTTGTTCTTTAATTAATGAAGTATGAAATCTAGAGGATGATCCTAATGATAATATGTCACTTAGCAAATCTGTTGCATGATAATCTTTATTAGTTTTAGCACACATTTTATAAGCTTTGTAAATTGCATTTGCAGGCACATTACGTTTAACTTCTAACCTTCTTGCTTCAGATTGTTGTGGCTCTTTGGGTAAATTTCTTTTAGGAGTTTCTTTTTTTGGAATATCTCCAAACCATTTTTTTGCTAACGACTTAATTTCCTCTGTTTCTACATTTCCAGCAACAACCATAATAGCGTTATTGGGTAGGTAATGTTGGTAAAAAAATGTTTTTACATCTTGCATTGTAGCATTTTCAATATGACTTATTTCTTTACCTATTGTTGCCCATTTGTAAGGATGTTTTTGATAGGCAAGAGGTCTAAGTAATAGCCATACATCTCCATAAGGTTGATTAAGATAGTTTTGTTTAAATTCTTCAATTACAACACTTCGTTGTACTTCTAAGCTTTTATCTGTAAAAGCTAAACTCATCATTCTATCAGACTCTAGCCAAAAAGCTGTTTCTAAATTTTCTTTTGGTACAGTTATATAATAATTTGTGATGTCGTTTGAAGTAAAAGCATTGTTGGTTCCACCAACTCTTTGTAAAGGTTCATCAAAGTTTGGGATGTTGATTGAACCACCAAACATTAAGTGTTCAAATAAATGTGCAAATCCAGTTTTGTTTTCATCCTCATCTCTAGCACCAACATCATATAAAATATTTAAGGCAACTATGGGGGTGCTTTTGTCTTGATGTACGATAACTTTTAATCCGTTATCTAATTCAAACTTGTCAAATTTTATCATTAAAATAAATATTTTTCATTGTTCAATTCACTTAAAGCTTGATTGTATTCGGTAATAATATTTTTAATAATAGTATCTACCGGGTCAATACTGTTAATCAATCCAGAAACTTGTCCAATTTCTAATTCACCTTCAGTTAAATCACCTTCGAACATTCCTTTTTTAGCTCTACCTCTTCCTAAAATTTCTTGTTGTTCTTTAGCAGTTGCTCCTTCTATAATTGCTTTGTTAATTTTATCAAAAAAACCATTCTTTATTAATCTCACAGGAGTCACATCTTTTAGTGTTAACATTGTATCTCCTTCTTTTGCTTTTACAATTTCATTTTTAAAATTAATATGTGAAGAGGCCTCAACTGAAGCGGCAAATCTACTCCCCATTTGAACACCATCTGCACCTAAAGTTAATGCAGCAAGCATAGCTCTTCCTGTTGCAATACCACCTGCAGCAATTATAGGGATTTTAATTTCTTTTTTCACCATTGGAATAAGGCAAAGTGTAGTTGTTTCATCTCTACCATTATGTCCGCCTGCTTCAAATCCTTCAACAACAACCGCATCACAACCTGCATCTTCAACTTTTTTGGCAAATTTTAATCCAGGTACTACATGAACAACTTTAATCCCTTTTTCTTGTAAAAAAGAGGTGTATTTTTTTGGATTACCTGCTGAGGTAAATACAATTTTGACATCTTCTTCTAGAAGAATTTTAATCATTTCATCCATTTGAGGATAAAGCATCGGTAAATTAACTCCAAAAGGTTTGTTTGTTGCCTGTTTACATTTTTGAATATGTTCTCTAAAAACTTCAGGGTACATAGAGCCTGCACCAATAAGTCCAAGACCACCTGAATTACTTACTGCAGCAGCTAATTTCCACCCACTATTCCATATCATTCCACCTTGTATTATAGGGTATTTAATATTAAAAAGAGAAGTTATTTTGTTTGACATGAATTTTTAAATAAAATAAAAGATTGATTTTTAAGCTAAATTAGTAATAATCTTGTAGTTATATTATTGAATAAATTAATATAAAATTGCTTAGTAATACATAAGTTTTATATATTTGCAACTATGCGAAAAATTATAATAACACTCGTATTTGTTATATCAACTGTAATGATTGGTTATAGTCAGTATTATGTGGATTATGGTTTTTCTATTGGTGCATCAAATTACTTAGGTGAATTTGGTGGTGGGGAAGGTGTAAGAAGGGATGGTTTTGTTGATATGAAATTAAACTATTCGAGATGGACATTAGGTGGGTTTTATAGATATCGAATTTCTAATAAGTTTGGAGTTAAAGGTGCTTTAAATTATATCAGATTATCTGGTGATGATGCAAAAACTGATAACCCTGCTCGAAAGGGGCGAAATTTGAATTTTAAAAATGATATGTATGAACTTACTCTTAATGGTGAGTTTTATATTTATAAAGTTAATGATGTGGGTAGGACAGGGCGTTATTCTTCTGATTTTAATTTATATTTTTATGGAGGGGTTGGTTTATTTTATAGTAATCCAAAAGGACAGACTGATGCTGGAGATTGGGTTGCTTTAAAGCCATTACAGACAGAAGGTGTAGCTTATAGCTCTTTTAATTTTGCAATACCATTGGGTATTGGGTTTTATTATACAATAGATAGGAAATATAGATTAGGTATGGAGATTGGTTGGAGAACTACTTTTACTGATTATATTGATGATGCTAGTACAGTTTATACAACTAATTATGATGGGATTTCCAATAAAACAACTCCTGAGCTTGTTAATCAAATAAATACTGAAGCTGGTGAGGAGGTTATAAAAAATCATAATTATATTCCAGGTAGTAAAAGAGGAGACTCAGAACATGATGATGCTTATGCAACGGCTACAATAAATTTTAGTTGGGCAATAAGAGGAAGAAGTAAGTTTTATCGAGCTAAACATAGTTGGGTACTTGGGAAGAAAAAGCGAAGAAGAAGAAAATCAAGAGCTAAATTCTAATAAATCATAAATAAAAAAAGAGTTCAATTTAAATTGAACTCTTTTTTATTTCAAATCGTTTTACTTTTTGTAAATACATTATTTACTTTTGAAGTTTAATAGCAAAATATGAAATCATATAATTTAACACATTTACAAGAACTCGAAGCGGAAGCAATTTATGTGCTCCGAGAGGTAGCTTCTCAATTTGAGAATCCAGCATTACTTTTTTCTGGAGGTAAAGACTCTATCATTGTTGCTCATATGGCTAGAAAAGCATTTTGGCCAGGAAAAATTCCTTTTCCATTAGTACACGTTGATACGGGACATAATTTTCCAGAGACAATTGAGTTTAGAGATAAGTTTGTTGAGAAAATTGGGGCTAATTTAATTGTAGGTTCAGTACAACAATCTATTGACGAAGGAAAAGTTGTAGAAGAAAAAGGTTATAGTGCTAGTAGAAATGCTTTACAAACAGTAACTTTATTAGATACCATTGAAGCAAATAAATTTGATTGTGCTATGGGTGGAGCAAGAAGAGATGAAGAGAAGGCTAGAGCAAAAGAGCGTTTTTTTTCTCATAGAGATGATTTTGGGCAATGGGATCCAAAAAATCAAAGGCCAGAACTTTGGAATATTTTTAATGGTAAAAAGCATTTGGGGGAACATTTTAGAGTTTTTCCCATTAGTAATTGGACGGAGATGGATGTGTGGCAATATATTTTGCATGAAAAGATTGAAATTCCTTCAATATATTTAGCTCACGATAGAGATGTGTTTGTTAGAGATGGAGTAATCATGTCAACTTGCGATTTTATAGAGCAAAGAGATACTGAGCAAACCACTAAAATGCAAGTTAGGTTTAGAACTATTGGAGATGCAACTTGTACAGGAGCTGTAGAGTCTGATGCAGATACAATAGAAAAAATAATTGAAGAAGTTGCAGCAGCAAGAACTACTGAAAGAGGAACTCGTTCTGATGATAAGCGTTCAGAAGCTGCAATGGAAGATAGAAAAAAACAAGGATACTTTTAATTATGGATACAAACTCATATTTAGATATGGAACTTTTACGTTTCTCAACTGCAGGAAGTGTTGATGACGGGAAAAGTACTTTAATAGGTAGATTACTATATGATTCTAAATCAATTTTTGCTGATCAATATGAAGCTATAGAAGAATCTAGTAAGCGTAAGGGAGATGAAACTGTAAACCTTGCATTGTTAACAGATGGCTTAAGGGCAGAACGTGAACAAGGTATAACTATTGATGTTGCTTATCGTTATTTTGCGACACCTAAAAGGAAGTTTATTATAGCTGATACCCCAGGTCATATCCAATATACTAGAAATATGGTTACAGGTTCATCAACTTCTAATCTGTCAATTATTTTAGTAGACGCTCGTCATGGAGTTGTTGAACAAACATGTAGACATACTTTTATTTCTTCTTTATTAGGTATTCCTCATGTAGTGTTTTGTGTTAACAAAATGGACTTAGTAGATTATTCAGAAGAAGTTTATGAAAAAATTAAAGATGACTTAGAGGCATTTTGTTCTAAACTAAATGTTAAGGATATTCAATTTGTCCCATTAAGTGCTCTTAAAGGTGATAATGTAGTGAATAAATCAGAAAATATGGATTGGTATCAAGGAGCTACGTTGATGTATTTGCTTGAAAATATTCATATAGGAAGTGATTATAATCATATAGATTGTCGTTTCCCTGTTCAATATGTAATTAGGCCACAATCAGAAAAATATCCAGATTATAGAGGGTATGCAGGTAGAATTGCTGGAGGAGTTTTTAAGCCGGGAGATGAAGTGGCAGTTTTACCTTCAGGATTTACTTCTAAAATTAAATCTATTGATACTATGGATGGTGAATTGGATGAAGCTTTTGCTCCAATGTCAGTTACTTTAACGTTAGAAGATGATATTGATGTAAGTAGAGGAGATATGATTGTTAGAGAGAATAATCAACCAAATTCTGAACAAGATTTAGATGTGATGATTTGTTGGTTAAACGATAAAAAAATGACACCGAGAGGTAAGTATGCGGTAAAGCATACATCTAATGATGTGCGTTGTATTGTTAACGAAGTAAAATATAAAGTAAATATTAATAACTTACATCGTATTGAAGATGAT
>CBDUPT010000125.1:0-7260 GCA_965369165.1 uncultured Flavobacteriales bacterium
AGTTTAAATAGATAATAACCTATTCCAAAAACTGCAACAATTCTAAATAGACTTAAAGCCAATTTACCCCAATCTCCTCCAAATTCCATCCCAAAAGCCATACCTGGATTTTCAACAAAATGAATATAAAACCAATTACCTAAAACAGGGAATTCATCACCTAAATGCATATGTGTTTTAATCCATATTTTAGACCATTGATCAATTAATAAAACTAAAAACGTAATGCTAATTGGGTGAGAAAGTGTACTTAAAAATTTCTTCATTTGATATAAAAAACGCTCCAAGTAACCTTGAAGCGATTTTTTTTTAATTTTTATGCTATTTATTGAGCATTTTTTGCTTCAATACTTAATGTTGCATGTGGTACAGCTAGCAACCTTTCCTTTTGAATTAATTTACCAGTCTCTCTACATACACCATAAGATTTATTAGAAATACGAATCAATGCATTTTCTAACGATCTAATAAATTTTTCTTGACGCCCAGCTAATTGAGCAACCTCTTCTCTCGAAAGTGTTGCAGCACCTTCTTCCATCATTTTAAATGAATGTGCTGTATCATCAGTACCATTATCATCTTTATGAGACAGCGAAGCTCTTAAATCATTTAAATCTGCTGTAGCCGCTTCTAGTTTTTTTTCGATTAACGTTTTGAATTCCGCTAAATCTTTGTCTGAATATCTTACGTCTGCCATAACCTTTGATTTTTTAATTTAATTTTTCTAATGAAATTAGAGTAGTAACATCATTGTCAAATTCTACTGAAATTCCTTCGTTTTGTTTCAATTCTTCTACTAAATCGAGTTGCCCCGCTAAAGTTTCCGAACAAATATAATCTTTATTATTATTCACTGCGTTATTTATTTCAGTATGCGATAAAATTTTTAAATGAATTTTATCAGTCACCTCTAAACCACTGTCTTTACGCAAGTTTTGAATTCGATTCACAAACTCACGAGCTATTCCTTCTTCTTTTAATTCTTCATTTAAAGTAATATCTAATGCAACAGTAATTCCTTTTTCAGTAACTACTAACCAGCCAGGGATATCCTGAGTGGAAATTTCTGCATCATTACTATCCAACACAACTTCTTGTTCATCAATGGTTAAAGTAACACCATTATTTTTCTCAAAATCATTGATTGCATCTTGATCAAACTGATTAACAACAGCCGCAATTTGTTTCATTATTTTTCCATATTTAGGTCCTAAAGTTTTAAAATTAGGTTTAATGCTTTTTACTAAAACACCAGCCGTATCTTCTAAGTATTCTAGTTCTTTTACGTTGACTTCTGATAATATTAATTGTTCTACATCATGTAACTGACGCTTAAATGTGTCATCTAAAATAGGAACCATTATTTTTTGTAGTGGCTGACGCACTTTAATACTTTCCTTCTTACGTAAACTTAACACCATCGAAGAAACTTGTTGAGCTATTTCCATTCGCTGCTCTAAATCATTATAAATAGCACTATCATTTACTTTAGGAAAGTCTGATAAATGTATTGAAGTAGTATTCCCTTTACCTGATACTGCAACTAAATCACTGTATAACTTATCCATATAAAAAGGAGCTATTGGAGATGATAGTTGAGCAACAACTTCCAAACATTTATATAGAGTTTGGTAAGCCGATATTTTATCTTCAGAATATTCACCTTTCCAAAAACGTCTTCTACATAACCTAACATACCAATTACTTAAATGGTCATTTACAAAATCTTGTATAGCTCTTCCTGCCTTAGTTGGTTCATAAGCTTCAAAACAAGTATCCACTTCTTTTATTAAAGAGTTTAATTTAGAAATAATCCAACGATCAATTTCAGGTCTTTTTTCTATTGCGATATCTTCTTCTGCATAAGTAAAGCTATCAATGTTAGCATACATAGCAAAAAATCCATAAGTATTGTAAAGTGTTCCAAAAAACTTACGTTGTATTTCTGTTATTCCGTCTAAATCGAACTTTAAATTATCCCAAGGCTGAGCATTGGTAATCATATACCATCTTGTAGCATCAGCACCATACTTACTTAAAGTTTCAAATGGATCGGCAGCATTCCCTAAACGCTTACTCATTTTTTGACCATTCTTATCTAACACCAATCCGTTGGACACTACATTTTTGTAGGCCACAGAATCGAAAACCATAGTTCCAATTGCATGTAAAGTAAAGAACCAACCTCTAGTTTGGTCAACACCTTCTGCAATAAAATCTGCAGGGAAAAATTTATTGTTATCTATTTCCTCTTTATTCTCGAAAGGGTAATGTTGCTGTGCATAAGGCATAGAACCTGAATCGAACCAAACATCAATTAAGTCAGATTCACGTTTCATTGGTTTTCCAGTTGAAGAAACCAAAATAATCTCATCTACATAGTTTTTATGTAAATCAAATTTATCGTAGTTCTCTTTACTCATGTTGCCAACTTCAAAATCAGCTAACGGACTTTTATCCATTAAACCAGCAGCTACCGATTTTTCTATTTCCCCTTTTAATTGCTCAACTGAAGAAATACAAATTTCTTCATCTCCTTCTTCTGTTCTCCATATAGGAATAGGAATACCCCAATAACGTGAACGAGATAAATTCCAATCATTTAAGTTTTCTAGCCAGTTACCAAAACGACCAGATCCAGTACTTTCTGGCTTCCAATTAATCGTTTTATTTAGTTCTATTAATCGGTCTTTTACTTTGGTAGATTTTACAAACCAAGAATCTAATGGGTAATACAATACTGGCTTATCAGTTCTCCAACAATGTGGATAACTATGCTCGTAAGTTTCTTTTTTAAATAATTTACCTTCTTCTTGAAGTTTTAAAACAATACGTTTATCAACATTCAAATACTCTTTTAAGTTTTTAATTTTCCCTTTACTCTCAAGTATCTCTTTTTGTTTTTTAAACTCAACTTCTTTCTCTTCTTCTGTTAAGTATTCTTCCTTAACATATTCTCCTCCAAATAAAAAATCACCGTCTTTAATTTCTGGTCTAAATCTTCCTTGTAAATCAACCAAAGGAACAGGGTTCCCATTATCATCTAACACCAACATTGCCGGTACTCCAGCATCTTTAGCTACTTGAGCATCATCTTGTCCAAAAGTTGGTGCAATGTGTACAATACCGGTACCATCTTCAGTGGTAACAAAATCACCAGGAATTACTTTAAACGCATTTTCAGCATTTTCATAAGGTAAAGCATAAGGTAATAGTTGTTCGTACTCTAATCCAACTAAATCTGAACCTTTGAATTCTTTTTCTATATAATAAGGTATCGTGTTTCCGGCAGTATAAGAATTGAATTTTTCAAAATCTATTTCCTGATTAATTATTTCTCCATTCTGACCGATTTCACGCTGAAGAGATTCTTCATATTTCCCCACAAACTGTTTTCCGACTAAATTCTTAGCCAATAAAACATTAATTGGTTCGTGAGTATATTGATTATAAGATTTTACTAAAACGTACTCAATCTTAGGCCCAACAGCTAAAGCTGTATTAGATGGCAAAGTCCAAGGAGTAGTTGTCCAAGCTAAAAAGTAAGCCTCATCAACACCTAATTTACTGGCATCTTTAATCTTAAACTGAGCTACTGCAGTAGTATCTTTTACATCTTTATAACAACCTGGTTGGTTTAGTTCGTGAGAACTCAATCCAGTACCTGCTGCTGGAGAATAAGGTTGAATCGTATAACCCTTATACATCAAATCCTTTTTGTGTAATTGCGCTAACAACCACCAAACAGTTTCAATGTATTTGTTTTCGTAAGTGATGTATGGATCATCCATATCCACCCAATAACCCATTTTTTCGGTTAAGTCATTCCAAATGTCAGTGTATTGCATTACCGTTTCTCTACACTCTTTGTTGTATTCATCAACAGAAATCTTCTTGCCAATATCTTCTTTAGTGATTCCTAATTTTTTCTCTACACTTAATTCAACTGGTAATCCGTGAGTATCCCAACCTGCTTTACGTTTAACTTGAAAGCCTTTTAATGTTTTATATCGACAAAAAATATCTTTAATAGCACGAGCCATTACATGATGGATGCCTGGTAGCCCATTTGCAGAAGGGGGACCTTCATAAAACACAAAAGGTTTATTGTCATCACGTGAAGTAATACTTTGTTCAAAAACTTTGTTTTGATTCCACTTGTCCAAAACCTCTTTAGCCACATTGGGCAGGTCTAATCCACTATATACGTTATACTTACTCATGCTTATTTTATATGAATTGCGAATTTAATAAAAAAGACTGTTAAAGTCTCCTCCTTGGAGGAGATTTAGAGGTGGGTAAAAAAGCAACCGATTTTATTCCTAAATGTTTATCCTTCGACAGGCTCAGGATGACATTTCTACAAAATCCCTTACAAAAGGGATGTCAAATAGTAGCAATACATTTTAACTCAATACAAATAGGTGATGGTAAAGCATTTACCTCAACTGTAGTCCTACATGGTTGGTTTCCAGAAAAATACTCAGCATATACACGATTATAGGTTTTAAAATCACGTTTCATATCAGTTAAAAATGTAGTCACATCTACAATTTTATCCCAACTGCTTCCACTCTCTTCTAAAATTACTTTAACATTATCGAAAACTGAACGACATTGAGCTTCAAAATCAAACGTTTCGTAATTCCCATTTTTATCATATTTCAATCCTGGAATATTAGCTTCTTCACTACCAGAACCAGCAGCTCTTGGACCAACACCTGATAAAAACAATAAGCTTCCGACCTTCCGTGCATGAGGATACAATCCCATTGGTTTTGGTGCTTTGTCCGTATTTATTTTTTTGCTCATTAATCTGTATTTAAGAATCCCAAAAATAAGGGTTTTAATTAGTTTTTCATTCAAAAAATTGTTTGTTATGCAATATTCTAAGTACTATTAATTGGTTATCTTCAATAATAAAATGTATGCCATATTCAAATCGTTTTAAAAATGCAATTCTAATTTGCTTGTACCTTGTTTGATAAATTAAAGGTGATTTTTTGATGAGTTTAAATTCATCACTTAATTCTGAGAACAAGTCTTGTGATAACTTAACATTGATAGCATCATACCAAACTTTAATTTTATTCAAATCTTGGTCGGATTCAACAGTAAATATTAATTGATATGCCATTAGAAATTATATTTTTCTCTAATTTTTTCCTCTGTAATGTAAGTCTCTTTCCCTTCTGCAACTTTATCTAACATTTCATCCATTAACTGCATGTATTCTTTTGAAGGGGTTAATTCATTGGCTTTTTCACTCAAAATATATTCTAAGTAATTTTTTAAATTCCTGCCTTCTTTATTAGCTTGATGTTCTAACAACAACAATACTTTTTCAGTTAAATGAATTTCTTTTCGTTTTTTATCTGCCAGCATAACTTTATAGATTAATATACATTAAATATACGTATATTACCCGAAACTCAACTTCACCAACTCATTTTTTTTAAATACCTTTAAACCAAATTAAAAACACACTTTTTAAATTATGGAATATAGAAGACTTGGAAAATCAGGATTACAATTAAGTGAATTATCATTAGGAAGTTGGTTAACTTTTGGCAAGCAAATTAAAAATAATACTGCCGAAGACTTAATGAAATTAGCTTACGATAATGGTGTTAACTTTTTTGATAATGCAGAAATTTATGCTCGTGGTGAGTCGGAAAAAGTAATGGGAAAAGTGTTAAAAAAAATGAAATGGGACAGAGATTCTTATACAGTTTCTAGTAAAGTCTTTTTTGGTTACAGGGGCACCGAAAACACTAAACCCAACCAAAATGGATTAAGCAGAAAACATGTTTTTGAAGCTTGCAACCAAGCACTAGAAAGGTTGCAGTTAGATTATTTAGACTTATTTTTCTGTCACCGTCCAGATAAATACACTCCAATTGAAGAAACTGTTTGGGCAATGCATAATTTAATTACCCAAGGTAAAATTTTATATTGGGGTACATCAGAATGGAGCGCCCAAGAAATTATGGAAGCACATATGGTTGCTAAACAATATAATTTAATTGGACCTACCATGGAGCAACCACAATACAATATGCTACATAGAGATAAAGTGGAAGTTGAATTTGACCAAATTTATAAAACGGTTGGTTTAGGAACAACTATATGGTCGCCATTGGCATCAGGTGTTTTAACTGGAAAATACAATCAAAAAACACAACCAAAATCTACTCGATTAACGATGGATGGAATGGATTGGTTAAAAGATAGCGTTGTAACTAAAGAGAACTTAAAACGAGTTGAAAAGTTAGATAAAATTGCTAAAGATTTAGGAATGAGTTTGCCAGTTTTAGGAATTGCTTGGTGTTTAAAAAACCATAACGTGAGCACTGTAATGTTAGGAGCAAGCAAAACCGCTCAACTAAAAGAAAACTTTAAAGCAGTTGAAGCCAAAACAAAACTAATACCTGAAGTAATGGAGAAAATTGAAAAAATATTAAATAATACTCCTGTAAGACCAATGTTTTAACTTTTATTAAATGGGGGATTAGCTCAGTTGGCTAGAGCACTTCGCTGGCAGTGAAGGGGTCATCGGTTCGAATCCGATATTCTCCACTAAAATAATTAATATCCAAAACGTCTAATTGGTCGAACATTTGCAATATTCTGTTTAGCAAAATTATGTTGAGCACCATTTCCAAACATAACAGCCCATGCTGAATTCAAATCAATTTCTGAAGAGCTCCAATACACTATAGATTGGTAAAAATTACCATATCCATTCAAATGCAAGTTAGTACGCATAGCATTCAACTCATCTTTAGATGGTAAATACCAATCAGAATAATCATTTAAATTTAAAGTATCACATTTTTCTGCTGCATACCTTTGAGAAAAGGTACTAACACCCAATTTCTGTGTAATTGTATCAGTATTCCATCTACCTTCTCCAATACCTGTATGAGAAGCATCTACCAAATAATTATTATTACCATTAGACCACGTTATTCCTGAAGGTAATGTATTCAAATCAAAAGTTCCTGAAATCAACCCTCTTGCATTAATAGAATCAATATAAAATATCAACCCTCCTTGATAAGTGACTCCATAAAAACTATCAACAGGAGTAGAACTTAAAATTACAGAGATATCCCAACCATTATTTAAGTCTTCTTGAATATTTCCTGATGGTGTTTCTGATTTAGGCTGGCTATCTGTTGTTGGAGAAACATCTTCTTTTTCTTTTGAGCAAGCAAAAAGTGTAATAACAATGATAGCAAGTAAACTTAATTTATT
>CBDUPT010000126.1:0-7220 GCA_965369165.1 uncultured Flavobacteriales bacterium
TAGATGGAATAGGAGGGGTTCAGTTTGTGCATCGTTATTTAGCACTTATAGTAGTTGGATTAGTACTGATGTTATTATTAAGAGCAAATAAATATAGTCTGTCTAAAAGACAACAGAGTGGATTAAAAGGTTTATTGGTTATCGTATTTGTTCAGTTTTTATTAGGAATTTTCACTTTGCTATATGCGGTTCCTATAGTTTTAGGAGTTGCACATCAAATAGGAGCCTTTTTACTTTTGGGGATAATTGTTTTTAGTTTAAATAGTTTTAGAAAAGAGGCTTAGTCTTTCCATTCAAAAGATTCTATTAATTGGATGATATCTTCTTTTACAAAATCTAAAACTGGCTGAATAGAGTCTTGGTTAGGAATGTTGTTGAAGTATAAAGAGCCTCGAATAAAATGAGAGGTACTGTCAGTTAAATGGAATTGATATGCAGAAGCAGCATTCCCTTCAATACTATAAATTAAACCATAAACTTTTTTGTCAGGCATATTGATGATTTTTTGATCTATGTCATTTGCTTTAACGGTATGTTTAAAAGCTAAAGTTCTGGAGTCTTCTAAGTATTGGTTAATGTTAGTGTCTACCGATTTGTAACTTAAATATACACTTGCATTTAAATTGTTGAAATTTAAGTCAAACCAACAAGGTTCTTGAGGGTTGTTAGCATCTGGTTTAACCTCAGTATATGTTGGGATTTTAAAAGAAAAAGGACAGCTAGGTTCAAATAGTTTATATTCTTTTTTAGGTAAATCAATTCTAAAATACCCCTGAGGTTTTGGGGTGTATTCGTCACCTCCACAAGAAATAAGTATAAATGAAGTTAACAGTATGGATACTAAGCTAGTTTTCTTCATCAGTATGAGGTGATTTTATTAGTTTAATTCTTTTAACTCTTCTTTTATCAGAAGCTTCAACAATAAATGTAAAATTCTTATAAATTATTTTCTCATTTTTTAATGGAATCTTACCAGCAATTTCAATAACTAGACCCGCTAATGTGTCTGTTTCTTTTTTAGCTTCATCAAAAACAGACTCATCCTCTAGTTTTATAATCTTCACAATATCATTTATACCGGTTTTACCATCAAAAATATAGGTGTTTTCATCTAATTTAGAGTAAGAAACATCTTCAGCATCAAACTCATCACTTATTTCACCAACAATTTCTTCTAAAACATCTTCTAAAGTAATAATGCCAGAAGTGCCTCCATATTCATCAACAACAATAGCTAGATGAATCTTCTTTTCTTGAAACTCTTCGAGTAAATCGTCTAGTTTTTTATTTTCTGGAACAAAGAAAGGGGTTCTGATTAATTTGTTCCAATTAAAAGATGCTTCCTCACTGATGTGTGGCAATAAGTCTTTAACATACAATAATCCTGCTACCTGATCAAATGATTCCTCATAAACAGGTATTCGAGAGTGTCCACAATCTAAAATAATACCTAAAACTTCTTTAAACGCTAGAGTTTTATCAATAGCAACTACATCTACACGAGATTTCATTATTTGTTTCACACTTGTTTCACCAAACTTTACAATACCTTTTAAAATCCGGTGCTCATCTTTGTTTTCAGGGATATCTTCAGTTAAGTCGAGTGCCATTGAGAGCTCTTCAACAGAAACATCTAAGCCTTTACGTTTTACTTTTTTGTCGATTACTCCTGTTGATAATATTAATAATGAACTTAATGGTTTAAAAATGCTTTTTAATATTAGGAGTGGGCGAGACATTGTGCTTGCTAACGATAAGGCATGTTTTGTGGCGTAAACCTTAGGTATGACCTCTCCAAAGAGTAAGATGATAAATGTTATTACTACTACTTGAATGAAAAAATTTAAACCATCTGGAATTGAAGAGAAATCAAAAGCATTATTGATAGCATAGGTAGAAATTATAATAATTGCAACATTCACAAAGTTGTTGGCAACTAATATTGTTGCTAATAGCCTTTTTGGAGTGTCTAGGAGTTTTTTTACACTTTCGTGTTTTTTTGTGTTAGAGCTGTTGAGAACTTCTTTTTCATTTGGATTTAGAGAAAAGAAAGCAACTTCAGATCCTGATATTAAGGCTGATAATAATAGTAGTATTATTAAAGAGGCAAATGAAATGATAGTTTCAATACCAATATTTTTAATAAAATTTGATAGTAAAATGGAATTGAATAAGGGGGTGGGGTCGTCCAATTTTTGAAAATTAAAATGGTAAATCATCAACTTCATTAGTTGAGTTTTCAATAGGGGGAGTATTAGTTGTCGGTTGAGGAGATTGCTTACTATTTGTGGTGTCACTCATAGCATTGTTTTCATCTTTTCGTCCTAACATTTGTAAGTTATCACCAACTATCTCTGTAGTGTAGCGATTGTTACCATCTTTATCTTGCCATTGTCGAGTTCTTAATTTTCCCTCAATATAAACTTGCATTCCTTTTTTTAAATATTTTTCTGCAATCTCTGCTAAACCTCTCCAAAGTACAACGTTATGCCATTCTGTGTTGGTTTTTCTTTCGCCAGAGTTACGATCCTTAAAAGTTTCTGATGTAGCAATAGAAAAATTAGCAACTGCAGTTCCTCCTTCTAAATATCTAACTTCTGGATCCTTACCTAGGTTCCCAACTAAAATAACTTTGTTTATTCCTGCCATTTGTTTGTTTCAATTATTTCTATCAAAAATAAGAAATTATAACATTGATTTAATATAATTTTCTATCAATTTAGGAACAGGGTAATTGTTAATTTCTTTTAGCTTTATTTTTATAGCTTTTTCAACCAAATCTTTAGGTATGGTGTCGCTAATAATCCAAAAAGTAGCATAAATTATTTGATGGCTTAAGATATGTTTAATCGGTTTTGACTGACTCTTAATAGTTAGATTAGGGGAAGATAACATGTTCTTCAAATCACTTTCTTTTGAAATTTCAATTTCACTTTCTAATAGTGGGAAATCATATAAACCTTTCCAAATATCATTATTAACTCTTTCGTTTATATGGATAGAGCTATTATTGTTACTAATAATTAGATAGTTGAAGTATCTATTTTTTTGTTTTATTTTCTTTTCTTTTATAGGGAGGATACTGATTTGATGGTTCTTAAGAGCATAACACTCTAGCTTAAAAGGACATATTTCACAGTTTGGATTTTTAGGTGCGCATTGTAGCGCTCCAAACTCCATTATTGCTTGATTATATGTTGCTGGGTTATTCTTATCAATTAATTCATTAGCTAATGATTTAAAAGTTTTTTTACCAATAGTAGAATCTATAGCTTCTTTAATACCAAATATACGACTTAAAACACGGTATACATTTCCGTCAATGACAGGGTAGGGTTGGTTGTAAGAAAAAGAAGAAATAGCAGCGGCAGTATATTCTCCAATTCCTTTTAAGGATAATATGTCTTCATGTTTATTAGGAAAAACTCCATTATAATTTTCAACTATATGTTTAGATGTAAAGTGAAGGTTCCTTGCTCTTGAATAATACCCCAGGCCTTGCCAATGTTTTAAAACTTCATGTTCTGGAGCTTTTGATAAGTCTTTGATTGTTGGGTAGTTATCAATGAATTTATAAAAATATGATAACCCTTGATCTACTCGTGTTTGTTGTAAAATGATTTCAGACAACCAAATGGTATAAGGATCCTTGGTATTTCTCCAAGGTAACTCTCTTTTGTTTTTATTATACCACTCAATTAAGTCGATTGAAAACCTCATAATGCAAACTAATCGATATTTATTGGTTTTTCGGCTAAAATAAGATAATGTTTTGATTGGTATTTAATTAAAACTTGTATATTTGCCCTCCTTAAAAAGATAATTAATTGAGATATAAATAGTTAAAAAGGTATTTTAAAATGACAAAGGCAGATATTGTAACGAAGATTTCAAACAAAACAGGAATAGAAAAGATAGCAGTACAAACTACTGTAGAGGAGTTTATGAAATCAGTGAGAAAGAGTTTAGAGGACGGTGAAAATGTATATTTAAGAGGGTTTGGAAGTTTTGTGGTTAAGAAAAGAGCACAAAAAACAGGAAGAAACATTTCTAAAAATACAACTATTATAATACCAGAACATTTTATCCCTTCTTTTAAACCTGCAAAATCATTTGTAGATAAAGTAAAGAAGAACGTTAAATAAAAGAAATAAAAATATTATTAAAACATAAATCAAAAAGTTATGCCAAGCGGTAAAAAAAGAAAAAGACATAAAATGGCTACGCATAAGCGTAAAAAAAGATTAAGAAAAAACAGACATAAGAAGAAAAAATAATCTTTCTTCTTACTTAATATAGCATAGCTTCTTTTGGCGTTCTGCCGAGAGAAGCTTTTGTCTTTTCTATCATATACTTTTACTTCCCGATGAACGGGTGATTGTGTTTTGGTATAAAAAACCTTTAAAATGAGTGTAGAACTTGTTATTGATTCTTCACCAAATGAGGTTACTATTGCCATACTCCAAAAAGGAAGACTTTTAGAGTTACACAAAGAAAAAAGCAATAATAACTTCTCTGTTGGAGATATTTACCTCGGCAAAATCAAAAAGATTATGCCGGGACTTAATGCTGCTTTCGTTAACGTAGGTTACGAAAAAGATGCATTTTTACATTACCTAGATTTAGGACCTAAATTTAAATCTTTTGAGAAATATACCAAAGGCGTTGCCGGTGGTAAATTAAACTCATCAAGTTTAGATTTTCAATTTGAACCAGAAATTGATAAAACAGGTAAAATTGAAAAGACCCTAAAGTCTAACAATCAGATAATGGTTCAAATTGCCAAAGAGCCTATATCTACTAAAGGTCCAAGATTAAGTTCTGAGATTTCTTTAGCAGGTCGTTATTTAGTATTGGTACCTTTTTCTGAAAAAGTATCCATTTCTCAAAAAATAAAGAACTCTGATGAAAAAGATCGTTTAATCCGTTTGATTAAAAGCATTAAGCCTAAAGGCTTTGGTGTAATAGTTAGAACTGTTGCTCAAAACAAGAAAGTTGCTGATTTGCATGCGGATATGAGTGACTTGGTAAATCGATGGGAACTTTGTTTCAACGCATTAAAGAATGCACATGCTCCTAAAAAGCTTCTCGGAGAATTGGATAGAACTTCAGCTTTATTAAGAGATATTTTAAATAAAGACTTTAGTAACATACATGTAAATGACGAAACCTTATTTAATGAAATTAAGGTTTATTTAAAATCTATTGCCCCTGATAAAGAGGGGATTGTTAAGTATTTCAACGGGAAAGTCTCTATTTTTCAAAATTTCGGAATTGATAAACAAATTAAATCTGCATTTGGTAAAAATGTGACACTTAAAACGGGTGTGTATCTAATAATTGAGCATACAGAAGCTATGCATGTAATTGATGTTAATAGTGGGCAAAGAGGAAAGAAAAAAGATAAATCACAAGAGGAAAATGCTTTAGAAGTTAATTTAGAAGCAGCAGAAGAAGTAGCTCGACAATTACGTTTGCGAGATATGGGAGGGATTATTGTCGTTGATTTCATTGATATGCGAGAAGCTGCTAATCGTAAACTTTTATATGAGAAAATGAAAGAGTTTATGAAAGATGATAGAGCAAAGCATAACATTCTTCAGCCTAGTAAGTTTGGTTTGGTTCAAATTACACGTCAACGTGTTAGACCAGAAATGGATATAAAAACCTCAGAAAAGTGTCCATGTTGTGGTGGTAACGGAGAGGTTCATTCAACAATTTTATTAATTGATGAAATTGAAGGAAACTTAAAATACATTAGTAAGCAACTAAATCATAAAAACATAAGAATTAACGTACACCCTTATGTTGAAGCGTATTTAAATAAAAAAATTGGCTTCTTTGGATCTTTAAGAAAGGATTGGCAAAAGAAGTATAATTGTACTATAGAAGTTTACCCAACAACATCTCATGGCTTTTTAGAGTATTATTTTATTGACGAGAAAGGAGAGCATATTCATTTATAAGCTATGGCTAATAATGATGCAATAGGAGAGGCGCTTCTTGCTTATTACAATCATAAGGATAAAACAGATATAGTTGTTAAATCTTCTATAACCGAAGATGATATAATTCCTACCCATTATTTGTTTAGAACATTTAATGAAATGCCTAGCATAGAGCAAAAAGCATTAGAAAGTTGTGTAGGTAATGTTTTAGATGTTGGAGCAGCCAGTGGCTGTCATAGTTTAATACTAAAAGATAGAGGGTTTGATGTAAAAGCCATAGATATTTCTAAAGGAGCAGTAGAGGTGATGAAACTTCAAGATATAACTGCTAAACAGCTTGACTTTTATGCGGTAAAAAAGCAATACAGCACCTTGCTTTTTTTAATGAATGGAGTAGGTATTGCCGGAACTTTAAAGGAATTGCCTTGTTTTTTAAATCATGCAAAATCCTTATTAAAACCAAACGGACAAATTTTATTAGATTCTTCTGATATTTCTTATTTGTTTAAAGAAGCAGATGGTTCTATGTGGATGAATTTGAATTCACCCTATTATGGTGAGGTCACTTATCAAATGGAATATAAAACCCATTTAACCGGACCGTTTAATTGGCTGTTTGTCGATTTTAATAAGTTAAAAGAAGCTGCAAACGCTTGTGGTTTAAAATGTGAGTTAGTTTGCGAAGGCGAACATTATGACTACTTAGCTCGTTTAACAGAGAGTTAATCACGTATTTTCGTCATTAGAAAGACATCGTTACTACAATTAGTTTTTTACATTTGTTATAATGAATTACAACTCTACCATAATAGCATTAGCCTGGCCCAATACCAAAGTGGTAAAAGAGGGCAAGTGGTATGATTATCCTATGCAATGGTTAGGTTTTATAAAAGATGGAAAGTATAATGCGGGACATGCAGCATTTTTATTAATTAATCATCAAAACAATCGAATAGAATACTTTGATTTTGGGAGATATCATACTCCTAATAAGTTTGGTAGGGTGAGAGATAAAGTTACTGACCCAGATATTGAAATAAAATTAAACGCCATAATTGATCATGGAAATATTGAAAATATTCAAGAAATTTTATTAGAATGTTATTATAATAAAGCTTGCCATGGTAATGGTAAATTAACAGCTGCTGTAGTAAGTAATGTAAACTTTGATAAAGCTTATCAAAAGGCAAAAGAATTACAAAAAAAAGAAGCAATTCCTTATGGCCCATTTGAATTAAAAGGCTCTACTTGTTCTAGATTGGTCGTTCAAGT
>CBDUPT010000127.1:0-7206 GCA_965369165.1 uncultured Flavobacteriales bacterium
AATTTTAGCAAAAGTTAAAACCTTAATTGCTGATGTAGAAAGTATAGAGAAGCAATTAACCGATGCAAAAGTACCTTACACACCGGGTAGAGGTGATGAATGGAAGGAGGAGTAACAAAATATTAAAAAGTGTCATCCTGAGCTTGTCGAAGGATAGGCACTTTTTTTTAAAATTCCATTAAAGACTTTAAAGGAATATCTAAACCCTCAGACAAATTAATTAAAGTAGAAAGAGTGGGATTTACTTCCCCTCTTTCAATTAATCCAACCATATTTTTAGAAAGTTCAGCCTTGAAATTAAGCTCTTCTTGGCTAATTTTCTTTGATTCACGTATATTTCTTACATGTTTACCAAAGGCAATTAAATGAGCTTTATTTCTGTTGTTTATCACACAACTAAAATCTCCTTAATCAAAAAAATACACCACCCAATACATTGGGTAATTTTAATTTTGTATATTTAATTTTTAAAATCTAAATATCATGTCAATTTTTATTAAAAAACTTGTCTTATTATTTCTAATTACAGGTCTTACAAGTTTATGTTTTTCTCAAAACAAGGTAGTCGATTATATTTCTTCAGACAAACTTCATAATTATTCAGATGCTCAAAGATGTGAAATTGTTGAAGTTCCTGGTAAAGGTGTCTTAGTATCATATTCAACTATTAAAACAAAAGGTGGTTTTTCATATGGCCCATCATTAGCATTTTTTGATAAAGACCTAAATAAAAAATGGGAATTAATTGATTACAGTCCATCTGAGATGAGTAAAGCTTATTTTGGTACATATTATGGATACGCCAACAGATTTCAAGAGCAAGGTAAATTAAGAATTTCAAATTGCTATGTTGATCCTTCAGGTGCTTTTGCTTATACTATTAATACCAATCAAAACACTATTAACATTATTGAAATAGCTACAGGTAAACTAAATAAAATTAATTTGGAAAATAAAATTCACTTGAACAAAGGTGGTTTTCCAGAATATAGTGTAGATGCTTTTGTTGATGACAAATACTTCTATTTAGTAGAAGGAAATAATTATCAAGTACCAAAAGATGCTAAAAGAAGACCTTCAGTATTTGTACATCGAATCAAACATGGAAACAGTAAATCAGAAACTTTCACTTTAAACCCTAAACGTCCTTCAGGTGATTCAGAACCAGAATGGGGTATTAAATTCTCAGAAATGAGACAATGGAAGAATTTTTTAGTATTAAACAATGTTGCAATATTCATTGATAATTTTACCGTTGAAGATAAAAAATCAAAACAGTTTTATCGCAAATTAGCTTATTACCCACTTGACGGTTCTGACCATACAGAAATATTTGTGAAAATGGGTGAAAAAATAGCTGATAATGATTTATTAGGTGAAATAATGTATGATAAAGTTCATCAAAGAATATTTACTTATTCTATGAATAAAGACAATGGTAGGTTAGTATTAACCTACAGATGCTTTAATTTGAAAATGGAATTGGTTTGGGAAAAGAATTTTGACCCTCAGCTCGGTAAACAAATTATCCAAAAGATAATTAATCCTGCTGTACTTTCTATTAATTATGACAATAGTGTAACAATTACTTCTCGCTATGGTAAAGACCATTATTATGTACATACTGATGTAAATGGTGATAACCCTGAATTTAAGAAGGCTGAAAAGTGTACCCAAGGTAAATTAATTGAGAATAGTGGATATACAGTAAATTGCCACGAGTTTAATAATTTACAAAAAGCAAAAGGATTTAAAAGTTTTATTTTAAAGGATAAAAATGCCAAAGAAAACAAGTTTGTTGATGAAGTAGATATTTTCAAAGTTGGAGATAAAGTGATTTTTGGTAAATCCTTATATAGAAGACCAGGTTATAAATTAGCAAGTTTTGATTTACAATAACAAAAAAAAGCCCCCCCGCAGCTTCAAGTATTTACTTGAAGGGTTTTTAACAGCAGCTTTCAATACAAAGTTTAACTAATAGATTCTTTTATCCTTTTTGTCTTGAAACAAAAAGAACGAAAAAGTTCAAGTCTTACAAAAATTCCATAACCTGTTCATTATAAAACCTAATTGCGGTTGAGTGATTTCTGAGACAAGCTCAGAACTTCTCAATCTTACTAAGGTTTCATTTCGACCAGAACACGGAATTCTTGAATGCCAACTGACGTAAAACTAAATTCCAAATTTACCGAAGGGAGTGATGGGAAGTCAAAAATGCGAGCCAGTTTGAGCGTGAATTGAAATTTAGACTTTTCTAGCCGTAATAGAAAAGTTGTGAAATTTCAAGAGTGGGCTGAAGCATTTTTTTGACTTGATAGTCTAAAAGCTTTATCGCTTTCAGGGGTGGTTCTTTTCATTTAAAGAAAAGAACGTAAATGATTTAAACTATAATAAAAAATCCCCAAGCGTTGCTTGAGGATATTTATCTTTTTAAAAGTTAAACTTAGTTTTTTACATAAATAGGTTGCAGTACATATTGAGCGCCAAAATTTTTGGTTACCCAATTCATCAATTCTTCTATTTCTTCTTCTAATAAATTTTGATAGGCTTTAGAAAGCTCCTTCTTAAATAACGAAACATCAAAACTTACTTTCCTCAATACTTTCTTACTGTACTCCAACATTTTTTTTGATTTAATCTTTGTTATTACTGCCATGCCTTTGGTAATTAATGAGTTTTAAATTTACAAAAAATATTCATCTTTTGCTTGCCTTTTATGTATTAGTTTCCACTAATAAAACTAATTAACTGCTTTATCAGCTAATTATTATTAGCTACCTTTACATTTAACGTATTTTAACATATTCTAAATCTATGAAAAAGCTACTACTACTATTCTTTGTCTTGTCATCATTTATACTGCATTCGCAACAAATAAGTTACGAAGTTTCTATGCCAGAGCCACATACCCATTATTTTGAGGTTAAAATGAATGTGAGCGATTACGAAAAAGATTATTTTGATATACAAATGCCTGTTTGGGCACCAGGTTCATATTTAGTAAGAGAATTTGCTAAAAGTGTAGAGGATGTAAATGCTTCTTTCAATAAAAAGTTAATCAGAACAGAACAAATCAATAAAAACACTTGGCGTATTTATGCTAAAAAAGCCAACAACGTAAACATTACTTACAGAGTGTATGCTTTTGAGTTAAGTGTACGTACAAGTTTTGTTGATGCTTCTCACGGTTATTTTAATGGTACAAGCATGTTTATGTACATTAACGAATTAAAAAACATTCCTCATAACCTTACAATCATCCCTTATAAAGATTGGAAAAAAGTAAGCACCTCTTTACCTAAAGTAGAAGGAAAAGGTTTTGTTTACCAAGCACCTGACTACGATATTTTAGTTGATTCCCCTGTAGAAATTGGTAATCATGAAACTTTTGAGTTTACTTCGGCTGGTGTTTTACATCACGTAGCAATGTATGGTAAAGGAAATTATGATGTTGAAAAACTGAAAGTAGATATGGCCAAAATTACTCAAGCTTGTACTGATGTTTTTGGTGTTAACCCAAATAAAGAATACACATTTATAATACACAACTTAACTGTTGGAAGTGGAGGTTTAGAACATTTAAGTTCTACTACGCTACAAGTTAACCGTTGGACATATGGTCCAGATCAATACAAAGGTTTTTTAAGTTTAGTAGCTCACGAGTATTTTCATTTATGGAATGTAAGAATTAGACCTATTGAATTAGGTCCTTTTGATTATAACAATGAAAATTATACGCACCTTTTATGGGTAATGGAAGGTTTTACTAGTTATTATGATGAGTTATTATTATACAGAGCTGGAGTTTATACCGAAAGTGAAATTATTGGAAAGTTAACCGGTTCCATAAACAGAATTGAAAACCAACCAGGGAATAAAGTTCAACCTGCAGCTGATGCGAGTTTTAATGCATGGATAAAAGCTTACCGTCATAATGAGAATAGTTACAACACTACTATTTCATATTACACCAAAGGTTCTGTTATTGCTAACATGTTAGATTTAATGATTTGTAATGCTACCAAAGGAAAAAAGAATTTAGATGATGTAATGCAAGCTTTATATAAAGACTTTTACCTTAAAGAAAAAAGAGGTTTTACTAATAAAGAAATGCAAGCTACCTTAGAAAAAGTTTCAGGATTAAAACTAGACGACTTTTTTGCTAAATATATTAATGGAACTCAAACTTTCGATTACCAAACCATTTTTGGATATGCTAACATGAAGGTAGAATCTGTGGTTAATACTGATCCTAGTTTAGGTATGTCTATAACTGGAAGCAACAAAATCAGAACAGTTTACAGAGGGGGCTCAGCTTATGAAGGAGGTTTAAATGTTAATGATGAAATAATTGCTATTGATGGTTTTAGAGTTAATGGAGATGCAAATGATTTTATAGCCGATAAAAAAGTAGGCGATAAAATTGATGTTTTAATTAGCAGAGATAACTTAATGCAAACGATTAGTCTTCCTTTAAAAGAAAAAGGAAGCACCCGTTATTTTATTTTTAACGATGACGAAAAAAAGAATGCTGTATTTAATAAATGGTTAAGTAAATGATTACATCTTTAATTGTAGCTATTGCAGATAATAACGGGATTGGTAAAGACAACGATTTGCTTTGGCACTTACCAAATGATATGAAATATTTTAAGGAAAAAACCTTAAATCATCATATTATTAGTGGGCGTAAAAATTATATTTCTATTCCAGAAAAGTACCGTCCTTTAGTTAACCGCACCAATATTGTTTTAACAAGAAATACAGACTTTAAAGAAGAAGGTTGTGTGGTAAAACACAATTTAAAAGATGCTATTGATTATGCGAAAACCAATAACGAGGAAGAGCTTTTTATTATTGGTGGAGGTCAAATCTACAAAGAAGCTTTAGAGAATGATTTAATTGATAAAATGTATGTAACTCATGTGCATCATTCATTTGAGGCAGATACCTTTTTCCCTGAAATAGATAATACTATTTGGAATAAAAAAAATGAACTTACAGTTGAACCTGATGAGAAAAACCCTTACAAACACTCATTTGTTGTTTATGAAAAAATGAACTAATTTTAGCTATAAATAACCTTATACATCTTAAATTATTTGATATGAAAAATTTTAATATTGTACTTGTATTATTTATACTTATAGTAATATTTAGCTGTAGAAAATCGGATAGAGATAATGATGTTTCAACTAATACATCAACCTACTATGCCTTAAGCCAATCTATGGTTTATGATGTGTTTAAAATAGTACATCAAGCAGCATTAAGCACAAAAGGAATTACTACAAATAATTTAGCCGACTCAAGCACTGTTTTTGGGTGTGACACATTAATTGTGGATACGCTACTTAGTAAAAAAATTGATATTCAATTTAACGGAAGTTGCTATAATCACTCTGGAAAAATACTTTCAAAATATAGTAGTAAATATGATGTTATTGGTTGTGTTGTGGATATTAGTTTTAATAACTATAAACACAAAAGTTATAATATTTCTGGAGATATTTCTTATACCTATAATGGAGTAGTTAATAATACCCCCACATATACCATTAATGCAAATAAATTTACAATAACAAGTAATACAAATAAATTCTCTGAATTTTCTGGAACCCAAACATTAAAAGTTGTTGCAGGAGAAACCACTGCAATTTTCAGTGATGATCTATATGAAATTGATGGAAGTGCAAGTGGTAGAACATTTGCCGGCAATGCATATTTAGCCACAATAAATACTCCGCTAACCTTATCAGGAAGTTGTGATTTTATTGAAACAGGAGAAGTTTTAGTTAACCCTGAAAATAAATACACAAGAATATTAGATTTTGGATTTGGTTGTAATAATAAAGCTGTAACGAGAATTTATGGCATTGATTACGATATAACAATTCCTTAAAGAATTATAGTAAGATGTTAACAATAAACCCTAACGAAATAGAAGTTCCTAAATTGCATCATTATTTATTAGGAGCTGTAGGACCAAGACCAATAGCTTTTGCAAGTACTGTAGATGAAAATGGCGTAAGAAATTTAAGTCCTTTTAGCTTTTTTAATGTATTTAGTGCTAATCCTCCAATTATGGTTTTTTCTCCTGCAAGAAGTGGAAGAACAGGAGCTACAAAAAATACTTTTGACAATGTAAAAGCTACAAAAGAAGTAGTTATTAATATTGTTAATTATGATATCGTTCAGCAAATGTCTTTATCAAGTTCACCTTATGGTTCTGAAATTGATGAATTTGAAAAGTCTGGGCTAACCCCAATTGCTTCTGAAACTATAAAACCTTTTAGAGTTAAAGAATCTCCTGTTCAGTTTGAATGTAAGGTAAACGAAGTAATTGAATTAGGTCAAAATGGTGGTGCAGGTAATTTAGTTATTTGTGAAGTTTTAAGAATACACATTAATGAAGCTATTTTAGATGATAAAGGAATGATAGACCAACATAAAATTGATTTGGTTAGTCGTATGGGGGGAAATTGGTATTGTAGAGCTAATGAAAACTCTATGTTTGAAATCCAAAAACCAATTACAACAATTGGTATTGGAGTAGATCAAATTCCAGCAGAGATTAGAAATAGTTCTATTTTAACAGGTAATGATTTAGGTTTATTAGGAAGCATTGAAGCTTTCCCAAGTCAAGAAGAAATTAATAGTTACTCTACTCCTTCAGGAGAAAAACATAAAGTTGCTAAAGACTTATTAGCTAACAATCAAGTAATGGATGCTTGGAAAGTTCTGTTAGGGTAAAATGAGTTTTACAGATAAATACACTAAAGTATTTAAGTACTTACTTCCTACTCCATTTACAATTGCTATAGTATTAACTATAGTTACTTTTTTTATTGCTTTTTTTGTTACTCAACCCAACTCTGAGACTGCAGGTAGCTATTCCATTCAATTATTAAAATACTGGGAAGAAGGTATTTGGAACAGTGGTTTAATGGTATTTGCTATGCAAATGATGCTAATGCTTGTTTTAGGGCATATTTTAGCATTAACCAAACCAGTAAATCACATCATAAGTTTAGCAGTTAAGAAATGTAACAATACAGCTAAAGCTGCTGCTTTAGTTACCTTACTTACCGTTCTCGTTGGTCTATTTAACTGGGGTTTAGGTTTAATTTTTGGAGCTATTTTCGCTCGTAAAGTAGCTGAACACGCTACTAAACAAAATTTAAAAATCAATTACCCCATTATTGG
>CBDUPT010000128.1:0-7197 GCA_965369165.1 uncultured Flavobacteriales bacterium
TAAATTCTTTACTATAGAGAAATCGGTGGATGCTATTACATGGGAGGAGGTAAGTATGGTTGATGGAGCTGGAAATAGTAATACAACTTTAAATTATAATGATGTTGATGTATCTCCATACTCTGGATTATCCTATTATAGATTAAAGCAAACTGATTTTAACGGAGACTATACATATTCTGATCTAGTACCTATTACTATTGAGCCAGATTATGATGTTACAGTTTTTCCTAACCCTACTCAGGGGAATATTATATTAAATTATTCAACTGTAAGTCAAGAAAATTTAAATGTAAGGGTTGTAGATTTATCAGGAAATATTGTTTTTGAGAATACTTTTAATGAAATTTTAGAAGGTAATAATAATTTAGAAATATCATCTTCATCTTTTGCTGCAGGTATGTACTTTGTTCAAGTATCTAATAATAAAAAGACTTTCTATCTAAGGTTTGTAAAAGAGTAATTCTTTGGCAAAATATAGTTGATATTATGAAAGATGGGGTTAGTCTTTCTTTATAAACAATAGTAACTCTTCCGTGCTATTCTCAAAATTAAAGACTTCACTAAGTTTGGAGTAGTTTTCTAAATCAAAAGTGTATTGATACATAAACTTAGCAAAGTTTAGCTTGGTTTCTTCATATTCAAAAAGCACAATAACTTCTTTTATTTGGTCTACCATAACGCAGGCGGAGTCCATTTCTTGAATTGTTGATTTTGCTTTTTCAAGTTTATTGTCTTCTAGAGTTTCTGCAATAACTATTCGTTTAATTTCAGCTAACTCATCATCTTTTATTGGAAAAGGACAACCAATTTTACCAGTATAATCATCTAGCTTGTAATATTCTTCAAAAGGAGGGATGTAGTTGGTATCTTTTTCGGTAGTATCGGCTACTGTTATTAATGGTAATGCTTTACCTGTATAACTTCCTTTTGTAATGTTATCAGATAATTGGAAGCTTAGTTCTGGTTGCATTTTACTCATTTGTAATCCCTTTTTACTCACCTTATATAAGTGAATAAAACCATCATCAAATAAATAGAGCGTAGCACGTTTAACTATGGTGTCATTTTTAAAAGTTATCTCGGCTAAATATTTATTATTGGAACTTAAACTATCTAAATAAAATTGTGTTTCGAAATTACGATGTTGTTCAACTTTATTTAAGCTTATTTTAAAAGGCTCATTACCACTAAATAAAACTGAACAATTTTGTGTTTTTGCATTTTGAACTAAGCTCAAAATACAAATAATTATTACCCAATATTTAGATTTTAAGTTCAATATTAACTAAACAATTCATTGAACTTAAAAGTGTCTTTTACTCGCACACCTTTTTCTGTATGTTGAACGGTACAACATTCATTCACATGGTCGTGTTCTAAAAATAAAATATATTCATTGTCTGCGGCAGTGTTTAAAAATTTTGCTTTTTCATCTAACGTTAAAAGTGGACGTGTATCATATCCCATAACATAAGGAACGGGAATGTGACCAACAGATGGTAACAAATCAGCCATAAAAACTACTGTTTTATCTTGATGCTTAATATGAGGAATCATTTGAGCATCAGTGTGTCCATTCACCATTAAAATATCAAAATAATCAAAGCCTTCTTTATCGATAAACTTTAATTGATCCAACTCTATCATTGGAATAATATTCTCTTTTAAAAATGATGCTTTTTCTCTTTGATTAGGTTCTGTAGCCCATTTCCAATGTTGGCTGTTAGTCCAGTAATTGGCATTTTTAAATGTAGCTTCAAATTTTGTTCTATCAGTGTTCCATTTAATACCACCACCACAATGGTCGAAATGTAAATGCGTTAAAAAGACATCTGTAACATCATCAGGATGGAAGCCTAATTTTTTAATGTTTCCTTCTAAACTATCATCACCAAAAAGATAGTAGTAACCAAAGAACTTGTCACTCTGTTTGTTTCCCATGCCGTTATCAATTATCATTAAACGGTCGCCATCTTCAATTAACATGCAGCGCATACTCCAACTGCACATGTTGTTTTCATCAGCAGGGTTAGTTCGTTGCCATATACTTTTAGGAACAACACCAAACATTGCTCCGCCATCTAATTTAAAGTTTCCTGTATTTAAAGGGTAAATTTTCATCTTAATTATGTGTTTTTGATATTCGTTCTAACTGAATTATGTTTAGCTGTATCCTATTTAATTCTACAATAGTTTTACCAAGTGTAATATGAAAAAATTTATGCACAGCCCAATTTTCAACAAATCCATCTTCTTCGTTATGGCAATAAAATTCACCATCTTTATAGTATGGGAAAATGGTTTTTATGTTAATTGAAGGAGGTAATGTCTTAAAATAATTTAAAAGCTTATTCTCTAATCTTACTCCTGATAAATAATCATCTTTAGGATTTGCAGGGTCATTCCCAATTATAAAAATTGATGCTGTTTTATACGAAGCTAATGAGTCTAAATTCGCCCAACATTTTATTTCTGAATAGTTTAATCCATAACTATTCATTAATTCAGCTTTAAGTGTATCAATATATTGTATGAGTTTATGAGCATTTTTACTCATTTCAATATCCTCTTTTAATTTTTTACAATCTCTTTCTGTTTGAAGAATGTCTATTTCAATAAGATATGAAAGGTGTCTTAATTTACTTTTTTCAGGGTCTAATACTAAATTGTAATTAGATTTATTTATTGACGCACATTCTTTATTATTAAGACATAGTTCTCCATCTTTATCACCTATCATTTTTATAGTCCAAATTGTGGTATCTTCTTCTATAGGAATAGTTAACTTAATGGTATTGTCGTTAGTTTGGATTTTAATTATAGGGAAAAGCATTTCCTTATGAAAAAAAGTGTCACAATCGTTTAGGCTAACTCGATAGAGTGAGATACTGTCATTGGAAATAATTAGTATCTTTTTTAGTTTTTCATTATGGATAACTTCCCATTGTCCCAAATAATTTTTGTTATCAGTAGAACAAGAAAAAAATAAAGAGATGACGAAGAAGATAACTAAAAGGCGCATCATTAATTTGATTTTAAAATTTAAAGTTACGAGATTTTATCCGTTATAACGTCTAACCTGTTTAATGTATAATGTTCTGTTTTCTGAATCTAGTTTAAATTCTACATCTAAACCAAATTTATTATATTCTATCTCACCGCTATCTCTAAAATAGTATTTCTTAATTATTTCTAGTTGTTTGCAAAGATTAACTATCTCTTCGTCAGACATTATAAGTTGATTGTTGTTTAAGCTAGACTTTGTAATAACTTCCACAATATCTTTCTCTGTATAAATTTTGTTAGAAGTGCTTTCATAACAAATTACTTGGTCGCAAATAGTTCCTTGAGTTGGTTCAACTACACTTTCGTTTCCTAATTGCACATTTATTACCATTCCTAAATTACTTTTTCTATATATATTTTTGGTAATGGCTACCCCGTTTGCAATTTCGTTAGGAAAAGATCGATGAACTAAAATTCCCATGGCTACTTTTTGCTGATTGATATTAAAGTATTCACGCTCGTTAAAAGCTTGAATGTTCCATAAGCTTGCCCAAACTTTTTGTATTGCTTTTTCTACTGTTTTAACCGAATCGCCTATAATTGCTGATTTAGAGGTGTATAATCCTGCACCACTAAATCCATCCATATCCTCGGCATTAGTTGATGAACGAAACCTAAAACGCGTATATCCATTTTCGTTTTTTAATTTTTGATTGATAGCTTCAATCAATCTTGTATCAATAGGTGTTTTTTTTATTGCTTTTCTAATAGCTTTTAATCTTAGAGGTATATCTATTTCTCCGCCCATTGTTTTCATATCAGTTAACAGTTGTTCAATTAAAATTCCTGCTTTAGATTTTTCTAGATGCCTTTCATAAAAATAAAATGGAATTGCAAAAGCTTTTTCTGGCACTTTAAAATTAGCTCTTGTGCTTAGTTTTTGGAGTACAGCAAAGTTTCGAGCTTTATTTCCTATTGATTTTGAGTTCACTTTTTTAAGGTTGATAAATTCAACCAAAGTGTCAATGCTTAAATCTAATTTTAAATTTAGATTGTTATTTCTTCTTTTTTTGTTGGTGTTAGATGTGCTTGTTCTTTGGATGTAAAAACTATTTTCTCTAACGGTTAGTTTTATATAAGCATCTTGATATTGCGTGAATTTTTTAAGGTTAAAAGCATTTTTATAAGCCATAATTGGAATGTTTCTATTTTTTCCTAATATGGATAAATGACTTAAGGGAGTTTGAAACTCAGAGGCAATAACTCCTGCAACTAAAGGAATAATATTTGGGGTTTGTTCTAGAACAATAATGTCGTTAGGGTTGTAGGTTTTTGTTTTTAAATCTTTTAACGTAACTATTCGCAAATAACCGTAACAACTGTTGGTGCTTAATGCCTGAAATTTTTGATTCTTATAAATTTCCTCAGGAGTAATGGTTGGGATATTAAATTTGTTTTTTAGTTCTATTAATCTAGAAGTATTAAGGAGTAAATCAAAATCTTTAAAATAAACTTTATGAGCTATTTTGGAGTGAAGTGTTTCTATATCTTTTAATTGAATTAAATCTGCCGGAGATAAATCCATAACGTACTTTTCAATAGAATTATAATAATTTATATTACCTAATAAGTATTGTCTTTTGGCAGAGTTTTCAGAATAATTATCAGCATTAAAAGTTTCTAAACCTTTTGTGTAGTTTAGTTTTTTGGAGCAAAACCCATGATGATACTTGTAGTTTTTACTATTTAAAAAGTAAAGAGTATCGTTTTTAATATCATAAACAACTTTTATTGCATCTACTTCACCATATTTTTTTGATAATGGGTTTCCATCGAGTGTTTTAAAATCTTCTTTAGATGTTAGTTGAGAAAGGAATTTTGGTGGTTTTTGAGCATTAGAACAACTAAATACTAACAGAAAAATTATAGATAGGACAAAACAGTTGCTTAAAAATCTATTTATACTCATTATCAATCTCATTTAAAAATAACTGTTCATTAGATGTAATCAGTTTTATAATTTCATAAAGATAAAACACATTTTTAACACTATTGTTGTATAACTTTTAAAGTTGCGTTTTATGGCAATTATTAAACCGTTTATCTTTGAATAAAAGATAGTTGAAATGAAAGTACATTTTATAGCAATAGGCGGGAGTGCGATGCACAACTTAGCAATAACCTTAAAGAAAAAAGGTTTTTATGTTACTGGCTCTGATGATGAGATTTTTGAGCCATCAAAAGGGCGACTTAAAAAACATAATATTTTGCCTAAAGAGTTTGGCTGGTTTCCAGAGAAAATTACAACTGATTTAGACGCTATAATTTTAGGGATGCATGCTCGAGAAAATAATCCTGAGCTATTAAAAGCAAAAGAGTTAGGTGTAAAAGTATATTCTTACCCTGAGTATGTTTACGAACAATCAAAAGATAAAATACGTGTTGTAATTGGTGGTAGTCATGGAAAAACTTCTATTACTTCTATGATTTTACACGTGCTAGGAAAACTGAATATGAAATTTGATTATTTGGTTGGAGCTCAGTTAGAAGGTTTTGATACGATGACTCAAATTACGGACGCTCCTGTTATTATTTTAGAAGGAGATGAGTATTTGTCATCACCTATAGATAGACGGCCAAAATTTCATTTATATCATCCTAACATTGCTTTAATAAGTGGAATTGCTTGGGATCATATTAATGTGTTTCCAACTTTTGAAAATTATGTAGAGCAGTTTTCTGAATTTATAAAATTGATAGAAAAAGATGGAGTATTAATTTATTGTAGTGCTGATAGCGAAGTAAATAAAATTGCTTTAACCACAAGTAACCCTGATATTGATAGAATAGGCTACAGGACCCCAGAAAATGTAATCGAAAATGGAGTAACATCTATTTTAATGAGTGGTAATAAAATACCATTACAAATTTTTGGAGATCATAACCTACAAAACCTAAATGGAGCAAGGTTGGTTTGTAATCAATTAAAAATTAGTGATGAGCAATTTTTTGAAGCTATTCAAGATTTTAAAGGGGCGGCCAAACGTTTAGAATTAATAGCTAAAAATGATACTACTGCTGTGTATAAAGATTTTGCACACTCTCCATCAAAATTAAAAGCAACAACTAAAGCGGTAAAGCAACAATACGAATCTCGTAAAGTAATTGCTTGTATGGAGTTACATACCTTTAGTAGTTTAAATAAGACTTTTTTGCAAGAGTATAAAGATAGTATGACTGCTGCTGATGAGGCTTATGTATATTATAGTAATCATACCTTGGAACATAAAAAGTTAGCTCCAATTACTCCTGAAGAAGTTAAAGCTGCCTTTGGTTCTGATAATGTAACGGTATATAATAATTCGGATGAATTGTTTGATATGCTCAATCAAAAAGAATGGAACGATTCTGTCTTACTCTTAATGAGTTCAGGTAATTTTGATGGGAAAGATTTGAATGGTTTTGGAGAAAGTATTATTTCTTAAATCCAGGAAATTTCTTCATTAACATTGCAAAAACTAACGAATTAAATATTCCTAAAAACACCAACCCAAACATTGTCCACATTGCTTGAAAGTATGGGGAAAGATACATTTTAAAGCTGTAAATTTGATTGGTAACATTTTCTTTAAAAGCTTCTATTTCTTTAGGAGTACTTTCAGGGTTGTAATCTAATCTAACTTGTTTTTCTAATTCTTCTAATAAAGGTTGTTGTTTTATAGCAAAAAACTCACTATCAATTTTAGCGTAATAAACGTAAGTAATAATAGCAGTTATAATTGCAAAAAAAGATGCTGTTCTTGCTCCAGCTCTAAAGTCTTCGCCAAAAGTAGTTTGTTTATCTGATGCTATTTTATTACTTCTAATACCTAAAAAAACAGTTACTAATAATATTAGCATGTAAAAATACCTGATACCATTTTCCATAAAACCATGTTGAACTCCCATTGTAAAAAGAGCAACTTTCATTATTAATGCTACCATAGCAAAAACGATGGCAACTTGAATTGGATTTTTAAACATACTTTTTATTATTTCGTCATTGCGAACGAAGTATGAGTGAAGCAATCTTAAAGTAAAGATTGCTTCGTTCCTCGCAATGACGATTATTTTTTAATTGATTATCTACCGCCTTTCATTGACATTAAGAACTCTTCATTACTGATAGTCTTATTCATTCTATCTTTA
>CBDUPT010000129.1:0-7190 GCA_965369165.1 uncultured Flavobacteriales bacterium
GGGCTTTAGGTTTGTTGAGAGTGGGCCATTAGTTAGGTCTTCTTACCATGCTGAAAAGCATTTATTTTAGAAATATTCTATTTTCCGCATATAGATTACTGTGTTCCAAATTAGTCTAAAAATAACCGTTTGTTAAATTAGGTTATTAACATTTATTATTAGTTATTAAATTTATACTCAAAATTGACTGGGTTTGTTTGGTAACAATTAAATAATATGTATCTTGTAAGCCGTTTCAAAACACTAACTAAAATAAATTATTTAGATATGAATATTAAAACTATAATTGTTGGTTCTTTAGCTGTTGCACTAGTTATAGGAGGTACATTTTTTAAAATGACTTCTGAAGATATCCAATCTGTTTATACTCCTAGAAGTATAAATAACGGAGGTTTGCAAGGTCAAGCAGGTTATGCAGAGTATATGCATTTCTTAAAAGAAGACCCAGCTACAGGGAAAATTGATGCTGAACTAGTTGCACAAGTAAGACAAGAAATTGAAGCTAGAAGTAAGAGCAGTAATAGTAAAGCCGCTTTAGGTTTAAATTGGGTAAATAAAGGTCCTGATAATGTAGGTGGTAGAACAAGAGCAATTTTAGTAGATAGAAATAACCCTAATATTGTTTATGCAGGGAGTATTGCTGGTGGTCTTTTTGTATCTACTGACGGTACTCAAAATTGGACTCAAGTAGCAGGTCATCAAGGTAAAAATGGTGAGAATTTAGCTGTATCGTGTATTACACAAACAGCAAACGGAAGAATATTTTTCGGTACAGGTTCTGATTTTGAAACTAAAACAGGAAACTTAGGTGGAACACCTGGATTTATCGGAAATGGTGTTTATGAATACGAGCCTTCAACAGGTCAAGTAAAACCCGTTATTACGAATGTTACTGCATTACCTAACAATAATGCAGGTTCATTCTGGACTGCAACAAATGCAATTGCAGCTGGAGTAGGAAGTAAAGGTAATCGTTTGTATTTAGGAACAAAAGATGGCATGGTTTGGGCTGATCCTGATGGGAATGGAGATTACCCTACAACATTTGGTGGGTGGACTAATCCTATATTTTTAACATCTACAATTTTAGAGCAAGCTTCATGTCAAGATATTGACATTGCTGCTGATGGTTCAATGGTAGTTTGTTTTGCCGGCAAAGTTTATACTTCTAATAGTGATGCAGTAAATAGTTTTACACAACATGGTAAAGGTGGCAGTAGTAGAATATCTGCTGCAATTGCACCAAGTAATAATGATGTTATTTATTTATTACAATCTAACGGGAGTGGGACGCTACAAAATTTAGAAATATCTACAGATAAAGGAAATTCATGGCATGTAATTGTTCCACCAGGATCACCTTGTATTGATCCATTTGTTCAAAATGATTGTACAGGTGGACAAGGTGGTTATGATGATGCTATTGCAGTGAACCCTTCTGATTGGGGACACATATTAGTTGGTGGAGTTCAATTGTACGAGTGGAAATATAACTCTGGTTCTAACCCAATAGGTGGTAGTTGGTTAAAAGCTGCCAATTTATTTGAATCCATTTTTAACCCTTATTATGTTCATGCTGATAAACACACTATTGTTTGGCCTACTGCAGGAACTATTTATATTGGATCTGATGGGGGGGTAAGTCGTTCAATTGACGGAGGTGCAACATGGCAAGAAAGAAATTTAGGTTATAATGTAACTACATTCTTTGATGTTGCAACTAGTGCAAATGGCTGGATTTTAGGTGGAGCACAAGATAATGGATGTCAATTACAAGCTTTTGGGGCTTTTGGGTCGATTACTCCGTTAGGTACTTTTGAAGTTAGTGGTGGTGATGGTTTTGATGTTGCTTTTTCAAACTTTAGTGGAGGAATTGCTTTTGTTACTTCTCAATACGGAAATATACTTAGAAGTAATGGTGGAACTCCAGGAACATTTTATGACGCTGAATTAGCTGCTATTGTGAATACATCTCAACCTTTCCATACAGTGATTGAAAACTGGGAAAGGTCAGGTGATCCTTTAAGTATTGATTCTGTAACATTACTTGTTGATTCTTCTGGTTTAGGAATTGCTCCTGGCGATACTGTATATCCTGGGGATGTTATACCTGCTGGAGATACAATTTGGTATTCTAGTTTAACTAATGGTGAGCCACTTATGTATATAGTACCTTCTAATATTACTTTAGCTAATCCTATGGATAGTATTGTTTTACAAGATCCAATACAAAATAAAATGGCTTTTGCAACAAGTGCAGGTGTTTACTTTACAAAGGATGCTGCTAGATTTAATGCTATTGATCCTCAATGGTATAGAATTAGAACAGGAGCTGCATTATGTTTTGAGTTTTCTCAAGATGGAGATAACTTATTTATAGGTACATCTAGTGGTATTATTAGAATAGGTAATTTAAGTGCTGGTAATGATTCTTTATCATTAGATATTAGAAGTGGTAGTGCTGTAACAACATCAACTACTGCTACAGGTATCTCAGGTAGAGTTACTGGTATTGCAGTAGACCCTAATAACCCTGACAACTTAATTGCTACAACTTCTGGTTATACTACAGGAAACCATGTGTATAGATGTACAAACGCTACTGGAGCTTTATCTTTTACTGCAATTCAGGGTGTTGGAACAACAGCTTTACCAAAAATGCCAGTTTACGATTGTGAGATTGACTATACTGATAATGATAAAGTAATTGTTGGTACTGAGTGGGGGGTTTGGACTACTGATAATGCATTCTCTTCACCTGCTTCTGGTGTTGATTGGACTGATGAAAGTACAGGAGAAATGTCTCATGTACCTACAATGGGTGTTAAACAACAACAATTAAGAGCCGACCAATGTGTTAACTCAGGAATGGTTTACTTAGGAACTCACGGTAGAGGATTCTTCTCAGCTGGAGAGTTGTTTACAGGGATTGAAGATGAAAATGTTGTTGTAGATGCTGATAATGGATTTATTTCTGGATTAGAAGTTTATCCTAACCCAATGAATAGTCAAGGTTCTATAGTGTTTAATTTAGCTGAGAGATCTAATTCAGTTGTTAAAATTTTCAACTTATCTGGAGCCTTAGTTAAAACAATTAACCTTGGAAATAAAGCAAAAGGTGCTAACAAAGCAAATATCAATGTTGCTGACTTAAGTATAGGTTCTTACATTATTTCGTTAGAAGCCGGTGCTGAAAGAAGCATTGCTAAATTTATTGTAACTAGATAATAAATATTCTTTATTACTTAAAAAAAGCTCTCGTAATATTACGGGAGCTTTTTTGTGTATTATGGATAATAAATACAAACATATATTTTTTGACTTAGACAGAACGCTTTGGCATTTTGAAGCTAATTCTCATAAAGTGCTTTCGAATATCTATGAGCATTTTAATTTGGGAAAAACCATAGAAAACTCAGATGTATTTATTGAAAAATATAAAGAGATAAATGAAGATTTATGGACTTTGTATAGAGAAGATAAAGTAAGTAAAGAAGAATTGCGTGGAAAACGATTTATAGATACACTATTATATTTTAAAGTATCTGATAATGTTTTAGGTGAGGAGATGGGTGATTATTACGTATTTCATTCTCCAAGGCAAACAGAATTGTTTCCAAATACCATTAAAGTATTAGATTATTTAAAAGAAAAATATCAATTGCACATTATTACAAATGGTTTTGAGGAAGTACAACATATTAAGTTGTCAGAATCTAAAATTGCTGATTATTTTCAAGAGGTAATTTTATCGGAAAGAGTAGGTGTGAAAAAACCACATCCTTTTATTTTTAAAAAAGCAATGAAGCTAGCAAAGGCAAAGGCTAATAATTCTTTAATGATAGGTGATGATTGGTATGCAGATATATATGGTGCTAGTAGAGTTGGAATGGATAGTATCTATTTTAATCCAGAAAAGATTAAGCATACTAATAAGATAGATAAGGAGATAGCTTGCTTAAGTGAATTACAAGAATTTCTTTAAAAACAAAAAAAGGTTCTGAAATTCAGAACCTTTTTTGTTTAAGCTATAATTAGATTATTGCTTTTCTGTTGTTTTCTTAGTAGTTGAAGTTGCTTTAGATTTGCTACATTTCTTACCAGTAGTTTTTCCTGCACAACAAGATTTTTTAGCATCAGCAGAAGCTTTTCCTTTTTTAGCATCTTTACTACAACATTTTTTGTCACCTTTTTTACATTCTTTTTTATTGTGTTTACAATCTTTCTTATTACACTTTTTTCCATCTTCACAAAACTCAATGTTACTTGAAGTTACAGATGTTGCTGCAAAGCTTGGAGAAATCATAAAACCTAAAAAGGCTACTAATAATATTAAATTTTTCATAATTTTTATCTTTTAAAGAAGTTATGCTACTAAATTAAGAATTGTTTTATTGTAAAAATGTTAAAAGGAAGTTAAAATTGCGCAATTGTAGTTATTCCACCTTTTACCTTTTCATTTAATTTAACATTTAACTTAACATTAAGTGGTAACAATAAATCAACTCTTGAACCAAATTTGATGAATCCACATTCATCAGTCTGTTTTACTTCTTCACCCTCTTTTCCAAAGAAAACAATTCTACGTGCCATTGCTCCAGCAATTTGGCGATATAAAACACTTTGTCCTTTTTTATTTTCAACTACAATTGTTGTTCTTTCATTTTCAGTTGATGACTTTGGGTGCCATGCAACCAAATATAAACCTGGATGATATTTATAGTATTTTAATAAACCGTTAATAGGGTATCGGTTTAAGTGAACATTAATAGGAGACATAAAGACTGATACTTGTAATCTTTTGTCTTTAAAATACTCTGTTTCTTCAACTTCTTCAATAACTACAACAGTTCCATCTGCTGGGGAAATGATATCTCCTTCTCTAGTTTTAAAATCTCTACTAGGACTTCTGAAAAATTGAAGTATAGTTATTAATAAGAATACAGATAAAGCATATCCTAATGCTTTAACAATAGTATAATCATTTAAGAAAAAGTATATTAAACTGTTTAAAACAGCTATAAATATTAATGTTATGATTAATGATGGTATTCCTTGTTTATGAAAAGTCATAGAATGTATAATTGTGCGACAAAAATAATAAAACTACTGAACCAATTGTAAATAAGTATAGATAAAAGGAATACCAACTAAAAGGCCGTCAAAACGATCTAAAATACCTCCATGTCCAGGCAAGATGTTACCAGAGTCTTTAATGTTTAAACTTCGTTTAAGCATCGATTCAACTAAATCTCCTAAACCACCAAAAATAGCTGTTAACATTCCTATTACTACCCAATTAGTTAAGCTTAAATCAGTAAAATATATTGATAAAACATAAGCAATACCTACAGTTAGTATAGTTCCACCAATAGTCCCTTCCCAAGTTTTTTTAGGAGAGATACGTTCAAAAAGTTTATGTTTTCCAAAAAATCTCCCTGACAAATAAGCTCCAGTATCGCTAGTCCATAATAAAAAGAAAAAACCTAAAATAATCTGATAGCTATAGTCTTTACTATTATAGAAACCTAAATGAAAAAGCATTGCAAAAGGGATTGCTATATATAGAACCGGAAGAATAGTGTAAGCTATATTTATAAAAGGATGATTTTTTTTACGATACAATTCAAAGATGAAAGACATGAAAATCATTAATAATGGAATTACTAATAATTTTATGGGAAGGTTATTTAGAATAACTAAGCCCATTAATATAATTGAAGTTAGATTAGTTATCAACCCCCAAAAACGTAATGGGTTAATGGTTTTAGATTTTTTTACTAAACTATAAAATTCATCAGTACCAAGTAAAACAATTAAGCAAAATAGACCAAAAACTACTACTTCATTAAAATAGACACCAGCAATTAATGCTGCAACAAATAAAGCTCCTGTTATTGCTCTTGTTAACATTATAGCTTATTTTTTTCGATGATGTACTTAGCTTTAATAGCTTGTTCTGGATTAACGTGCAATTCGATATCAGCATTCATTAAATGTTTGTGCATAGAATCCATTTTATTAACCAAAACAACTTTAATATCATTGTCTTCCAATACAGATTTAATAATCTCAGAAAGATTAGGGTTGTTTCCTTTATGTACAACTACCCATTCCAACTTATTAAGCTTTACCTTCTGTTGGTTGGTCTTTTTGGTCGTTATTATTCTCTGATTTAGGTTTTTTTTCGGTATCAGATATAACAGTTTCTTTAGTTTTTATATCTTCACTTTTAGTACCATTCTTTTTTGGAGATATTTTTTTCTCTGCTTTCAGTTCATCAGCAAACTTACTTACTCCAAAAATTGCTTCTAAGTCATCTCTAAAAATCACTTCTTTTTCTAATAACTTTTCAGCTAAAGTAGCAAGTTTATCTTTGTTTTCTTCAAGAATTTTCAAGGTTCTTTGATAAGCTTCTTCTACCATATTTCTTACTTCCTCATCAATTGTTTCAGCTGTTTTTTCACTGTATGGTTTTGAGAAAGAATAGTCACTCTGGCCAGTAGAATCATAAAAACTAATGTTACCAATTTTATCATTTAAACCGTAAATACTAACCATAGCATAGGCTTGCTTGGTTACTTTTTCTAAATCACTTAATGCACCTGTAGACACTTTCCCAAAGGTTATTTTTTCAGCTGCTCTACCTCCTAATGCTGCACACATTTCATCAAGAAGTTGTTCTTTAGTCGTAATTTGACGTTCCTCTGGTAAATACCATGCAGCACCTAGAGAACGGCCTCTAGGTATAATAGTAACTTTTACTAACGGAGAAGCATATTTAACTAACCAGCTAACTGCAGCATGACCAGCTTCATGATAAGCTATTGCTTTACGTTCGTGGTCAGAAATTAATTTGTTCTTTTTTTCTAAACCTCCAATAATTCTATCAACAGCATCTAAAAAATCTTGACTATTAACTTTCTTTTTGTTTTTACGAGCAGCAATTAAGGCTGCTTCATTACAAATGTTTGCTATATCGGCTCCTGAAAAACCTGGAGTTTGGCGAGCTAAAAATTTCACATCAACACTATCATCTATTTTTAATGGTTTTAAATGAACATTAAAAATTTCTTCTCTTTCATTTAATTCTGGTAAGTCAACATGTATTTGTCTATCAAATCTTCCAGGTCTAATTAAAGCTCTATCTAAAACATCCGCTCTGTTTGTTGCTGCTAAAACAATTACTC
>CBDUPT010000130.1:0-7171 GCA_965369165.1 uncultured Flavobacteriales bacterium
TATTCTTTCTGACAAATCTTGAGTATCATCTTTAGCTAACCTTTCTAATTGTTGAATACTCAATTTCATAGGCGTAAGAGGATTTTTAATCTCATGTGCTACTTGTTTAGCCATTTCTCTCCAAGCACTCTCTCTTTCTGACTGAACTAATAGTTGAGCACTTTGTTCGAGTTCTAACACTTTTTTATTGTACTCAAAAACTAGAGCCCCTATCTCATCATTAGATTGCCATTCAAGTAATTCTGACGATTTACCTAACTGAAGTGCACTAATCTTATTTTTAATTAAGCGAACAGGCTCAGAAATATAATTTGCAAAGAAAACAGCAATAATAGCGGTTATTAAAAACAATAGCCCGTACACATTTACCAATGAAGTATAGAATGATGATAACTCATTTTCTAATTCATTTTGTTTAGCAAAATATGTTAAATTCATATATGCCAATATTTGATTTTTATTATTTCTAAATGGGACATAAGTGGATAAGAAGTTCATTTCCCCTATATTTTCATTGTGAGTAAAGGTTGATTTTTTTAATAAGTGCATAGCTCTATATGCATCAGCATCCATTTGCACACCTACCAAACCTCTATCAAAAATTTCTGGACGTGATGATGACAACAAATCTCCATTAATATCATACAAGTTAATATCCGTATAAAATACATTAGAAAACTTAATCAAATAATAAGTCATCTCATCAAACATAGTTTCATCTAGCACCTTTCTATCACCAAGTTTATGTTCTAATTCAATTAAAACAGATTGGACTTTTTCAGTTAATAGACCCCTATTTTTTTCTACATTTTGTTTTTTTATATAGTAAGTTGTTGCCCAACCAAAAAGTATAAACGAAAGGAATATTGAAACAATAATAAAAAGTTGAATTTTAGTACTAAAATCAGACAATGCTAGCTGCCAATTAAAAGGTGAAATCCTATAGAACAAGCCAACAAAAAGGACTAACAAACTAGTAATTATAAAAAAGTATGAAAACGTGGTAATATAATTAAAGAATGATTTCTGGGGAGAACTTAATATTATAGCAGTGTTTTTATCACTCTGATAAACTATATGATAAGCTTCATCAAAAGTCGTTTTATAAAAACCATCATTATTAAATCTAAACCCTTTATTTAACACTATGCTATAATTGAATTTACCAATATTATCTATCAGCTTCCCTTTTTTATATTTAGCATATGAATATTGGTTTGTATTAATCGGATCAACCATATTCTTTTCATCTAACAATAATTCTGGATAACCTTCCGTTTTTGAAAATATTTTAGGAAACAATTCAATAAACAAATAATAGGTATTGGTATCCGTATTAATTTTTATCTTAGAAAGATAACTACTTACCCCTTCATCAGAGTATAAAAAATTTAATGACTTATTAGTTTCAAAGGGGCTATCTGTCTCCTTTTCTATCTTATCATTAAAAAAGGTTAAACAATTTACATTTATATTATCTGGTTCAATTAAAATGGTATCTATCTGCTGACAAGCAGTAATAACATTAACATCATATTTTTTCCAATAACCACCAAAATACTTATCTATAATATATCTATCTAACTCATCTTTACTATCCCAATACGTGGATATTCCATTATTAATTATTGTGTCTGATTTAACTTTTCGCTCTATCTCTTCAAACAAAAACTCCGCAACAGGATCACGCTCTTTAGAGAGTTTTTTTGCTAAAAACTCTTTATTAACTTCTTCTTTTAACTTACTTAAATGAATAAACCCATATGAGATTGTAGATGCTATTACAAATATTAAAGCTGCACTTCTGTAAAAGCTAGTTTTAGAACTGGTTTTGAATGAAAAAATTAAAATAACAGCTAAAGACCATCCGGTTAAAAATAGACTTAAACCCAAGAAAAAGTGGCCAATCAAAACACTCACTAAACTAAACACCCAAAAAATTACGATAAGATGATTACGTTTAAATGCTTTATCAAAAAAGTGATTCAACACTATTTTAATAACTAAAACAAGAGTTATAATTATTAAAGTAATACAACCTATACCTATAAAACTGTAAACATTTAAATCAAGCAGGTAATTAATGTCAAAATTAATTTTAGAATTAGTTATTAATCCTGCAATTAAATCTGCAACAAATAATGGCAAAAGACTCCATACTATAGCTATAGAAATTACCAAGAATTTATTATTAGCATTTAGTTTAGCTATAACTTTAGAGAAGTAATATACAATTAATGAAAAAGAGAATGTGCTAATTAACAATTGTCCAAGCGAAGGCAACATTGTAGATTGAGCATAGACTGTAGGGCTAAATAATTCTAAATCGAAATACTTAGTGAAAAAATCAAAATATAAGACTAAAAAACGACCCAATAATATTAATACAATTACAATCCAAGGGGACGAATTCCTAATCATTGATATTTTTCTAGTTTGCTTACTAACAAATGAAACTAGCAACAAAAACCCAATTAAAAATAATATAATAACTATCCAGTTATTAGCATTTTCACGCTTTAAACAATCCTGATTTTCTATCGAAAACAAAAAATTATTCTTGGTGTCAAATACTGCATTTTCATTTTGTTTCAACAAAATTTTTGGAGAACAATCCAATTCGAAACTTTCGTGAAATTTGTTTTTAAAATATTTATTTTTAATTAAAGAAGTCTGCTTTATAAGGATTAATGCCAAGTACGATTTTTGATTTTTCTTTTTTAACAAATATTGATACCATCCGTTTTTCAACTGAATAACACCTGAGTCTTTCTCGAATTGAGATAAATCAGGTACAAAAGCGACATTCCTGTCTGACCAAAAAACACTTTTTTCATTTTCAATAATAAAAAAAGAAATCCCTTCTTTATTACTTAGCTCTGTATATCCGTTTGAGAAAGAAAATAAAATTGCTGGATCTGATTTCTCAACAATCGTTTTAAGTGTTTTTTTTGCAAGCAGTTCTTTACTATTCAATTTTTGATTAAACTGCTTTACATCAATATTTTTATTAGAGAATAAGTTTGGCGAATAGTACATTATCGCAAACGAAGCTATAGCTAACACCAGATGTAAATACCTATTTCTTATTAACTTACCCATCAATCAATTTTACTGTTGTGAAATTTACGAAAAGAAATATGATTAGATTATTAAAACAAAAAACTCCCAAGTTAATAACTTGGGAGCTTTTACCTATCTATATTATTAAAACTAGCTATTCAACGCTTCCGCTCCACCAACAATTTCCAAAATTTCTCCTGTAATTGCAGCTTGACGAGCCTTATTATAGCTTAATTTTAAATCATCTATTAAATCAGATGCATTATCAGTTGCCTTATGCATTGCAGTCATTCTTGCTCCATGCTCAGAAGCTTGAGAATCTAACAAAGCTTTAAAAAGTTGAGTTTTTAAAGATTTAGGTATTAACTCCTGAATAATAAACTCTTTATTTGGCTCAAATATATAGTCTGTTGTACCTGTATTTTCTTCAGAACTTTCTGGAGGTAAAACAGGCAAAAATTGTTCAGTAACAATTTCTTGTACAGCAGCATTTTTAAATTGATTGTAAATCACAACAATTTTATCTTGATGCCCTTCTTTAAATTGACTCATCAATTTTTCAGCAATTTCAGAAGAATTTTCAAAAGTTAAATCATCCCAAATTGTTTCAGCATGTCTTGGAAGCATAGTCCCTTTAATGCCATAAGATGTATTTTTAAAAGCATCAGAACTTTTCTTACCAATTGAAAGCACAGTTACATTAGCATCTTTGTATTCACCTTCAGCTAATCTTTTAGCAGTTTTAATTACGTTATTATTAAAACCACCACATAACCCTCTATTAGAAGTAATGCTAACAATTAATACATTTTTAACTTCTCTTTCAATAGAATAAACTCCATCTGTACTATCTAAACTTGCACTAAGGTTAGATAATATTTCTTGTAACTTATTAGCATAAGGGCGCATTTGCGTAATTGCATCTTGTGCCCTACGCAACTTGGCAGCAGAAACCATTTTCATCGCAGATGTAATCTGCTTAGTAGATGAAATTGAAGTAATTCTGTTTCTTATTTCTTTTAAATTTGCCATTCTTTATGTTTCAAGTTTACAGTCAAAAGACTAAAACATTAAACTTCCAATTATTTGTAACGTGCCGTTAATTCTTTAGCTACATTTTCTAATGTAGAAGTAATAGTATCATCTAATTTTCCAGCTCTTAATGAATCTAACACATCTTGGTGCTTGTTAGACATATAGCTTAAAAATTCAGCTTCAAATGCTCTTACTTGATTAACAGGAACAGCGTTAATTAATCCTTTTGTTCCTAAATAAATAATCGCTACTTGATGCTCTACAGATAATGGAGCATTTTGACCTTGCTTTAAGATCTCAACATTACGTTTTCCTTTATCTAATACAGCAGTTGTAGCAGCATCTAAATCAGATCCAAACTTAGCAAAAGCTTCTAACTCTCTATATGCAGCTTGATCCAACTTCAAAGTACCTGATACTTTTTTCATTGATTTAATTTGAGCATTACCACCAACACGAGATACAGAAATACCTACGTTAATTGCTGGACGAACACCTTGATTAAACAAATCAGATTCTAAGAATATTTGACCATCTGTAATTGAAATTACGTTAGTTGGAATATATGCTGATACATCACCTGCTTGAGTTTCAATAATTGGCAAGGCTGTTAATGAACCTCCACCTTTTACTTTACCTTTTAAAGATTCTGGTAAATCATTCATTTCAGCAGCAATACTATCTACATTTACAACTTTTGCAGCTCTTTCTAATAATCTTGAGTGTAAGAAGAATACATCTCCAGGATATGCTTCACGTCCCGGTGGTCTTCTTAACAATAAAGAAACCTCACGGTAAGCAACAGCTTGTTTTGATAAATCATCATAAACAATTAATGCTGGTCTACCAGTATCTCTAAAATATTCACCTATTGCAGCACCTGTAAATGGTGAGTAAAATTGCATTGGTGCAGGATCAGAAGCATTTGCAGCAACAACAACAGTATAATCCATTGCTCCAGCTTTTTCTAATGTTTGAACTATACCTGCAACAGTAGAACCTTTTTGACCAGTTGCTACATATATGCAAAATACAGGTTCTCCTTTATCGTAAAATTCTTTTTGGTTAATAATAGTATCTATACAAACAGTTGTTTTACCAGTTTGTCTATCTCCAATTACTAACTCTCTTTGACCTCTACCTACAGGAATCATAGCATCAACCGCTTTAATTCCAGTTTGTAATGGTTCAGCAACAGGCTCTCTGTAAATTACTCCAGGAGCTTTACGCTCTAATGGCATTTCAAATAATTCACCTTCAATTGGTCCTTTACCGTCAATTGGATTTCCTAAAGTATCAACAACTCTACCTAACATCCCTTCACCTACATTAATAGATGCAATTTTGTTAGTTCTTTTTACAGTATCTCCTTCTTTAATTCCTTTAGACGAACCTAAAAGCACTGCACCAACATTGTCTTCTTCCAAGTTTAATACAATTCCTCTTAATCCACTTTCAAATTCAATTAACTCTCCAGATTCTACTTCTGATAGTCCGTAAATACGGGCAATACCATCACCAACCTGAAGAACAGTACCTACTTCTTCTAATTGTGCTTCAGTTTTAAATCCAGCTAATTGTTGTCTTAATATAGCTGATACTTCTGCGGGTTTTACTTCGGCCATTTTTATTTGTTTTATGCGTTATATTTTTATTAAAATTCCTTTACATATGGGTTTTCATCAAACTCCATTTCAAGGTTTACTAGTTTTCTTTTAATACTTTCATCAACTTGTTTATCTCCTACTCTTAAAATCACCCCTCCAATAATCTCTGGATTTACAACTTCAATTAACTCTACTTTATCCTTACCCTCTGATTTAAGCACTTTTATTATGCCTTCTTTTTGGGATTTAGATAATTCAACGGCTGATGTTACATGTGCTGTAATAATATTATTGTAAACTTTATAAGCATCAATAAATGCAACAGCAATATCTGCTAAAATTGATTCTCTCTTTTTAGAAAGAATCAAACTGATAAAAGTGTTAGAAATTTTTGACACTTGTTTACCAAAAACCTCAGTAACAACAGTTTGTTTTTTATCTGATTTTACAATAGGGCTTTTTAGTAATAAAACTAATTCCCTATTATTAGTACACACACTATTTATTAATTGCATATCACTATACAACTCTTCTAACTTATTTTGCTCAATAGCAATTCCTAAAAGAGATTTAGCATACCTTGAAGCAACTTTAATGTCTCTCATCAAAAATTAATTTAAGTTAATGTCTTTAACCACATTATCAATAATTGCTTTCTGTTTATCTGCAGAAGACAATTCCTCTTTTAATATTTTTTCAGCAATCTCAATAGATAATACTGCAACTTGGTTTTTCAACTCAGTAATTGCAGCCATTTTCTCATGTTGAATACTCTCTCTTGCTTCAGCAACAATTCTATCAGCTTGTTCATTAGCTGTTACTTTAGCTTCAGCAACAATTTTGTCTTTCATATCTCTAGCATCTTTCAGCATAGCATCTCTCTCTCCTCTAGCTTCGTTTAACAAATCTTCATTTGTAGATTTTAACTTAGCCATTTCACGTTTAGCATCTTCAGCAGAATCTAACGCACTTTTAATAGAATCTTCTCTTTCATTAACCGCATTTAAAATCGGCTTCCAAGCAAATTTTCTCAATAAGAATAATAAGACAACAAATAAAATTGTTTGCCAAAAAAACAATCCTACTGAAAAATCATTTAATAACTGTTCCATATCTTTTTTTTAAATCTTTTAATTAAAGAAAAGTTGTAGCCAACCGCTACAACTTTTCTTAAAATTGGTTTTTAAACTGCAAATAATGCAGCAAATCCGATACCTTCAATTAACGCTGCTGCAATCAACATCGCTGTTTGAATTTTGTTAGTTGCTTCTGGTTGACGAGCAATAGCGTCCATCGCTGAACCACCGATTCTACCGATACCGATACCTGCTCCGATTACTACCAATCCTGCACCTACAATAGCTGGAATTTCCATAATAAAAAATTTATAGCTTGCTTATTTAGCAAACTTGGTTAATAAATTACAATTTAATGCTCATCATGTTCAGCAACTGCTCCCCCAAAAT
>CBDUPT010000131.1:0-7158 GCA_965369165.1 uncultured Flavobacteriales bacterium
CATGGTATTGTTGGAGGTCAAATTCCTTTAGGTACAGGATTAGCTTTTGCTGATAAATATAAAGGAAATGATTTTGTAACACTTTGTTCAATGGGAGATGGAGCAGTTAGACAAGGAGCTTTACACGAAGCTTTTAACTTAGCTGCAACTTGGAAAATTCCGGTGATATATATTATTGAGAATAATAAATATGCAATGGGAACATCTGTTGAAAGAACATCAAATGTTACGGAATTATATAAACTAGGTTTGAGTTATGATATCCCTGGTGAGCCAGTTGATGGGATGGATGTGGAAGCAGTGCATAATGCTATTGAAAAGGCAGCAGCACATTGTAGAGCAGGTAAAGGGCCATATTTATTGGAGATGGAAACCTACCGTTTTAAAGGACATTCAATGTCAGATCCACGTAAGTATAGAACTAAAGATGAGGAGTCTGAATATCAAAAAGAAGACCCAATAGGTAAAGTTTTAGAGGTAATTAAGAAAAATAAATATGCAACTCAAAAGCAGTTAGATGCTATTGATGCAAAAATTAAAAAAGATATAGAGGCAGCTATTAAGTTTGCTGAAGAATCTCCGCTTCCCGAACCAGAAGCAATGTATGAAGAGATTTATGCAGAACCGAATTACCCATTTATTAAAGATTAAATAGAGTTTATAAAGTTAAAAGTGTAAAGCGAAAAGTTTTCCTTTTATATATTTAAAATATAGATATAAAAGTTATTAGAAGTAAAATATAGTTTGAGAGAGACTTTAAACTTTCAAACTTTGAACTTTAAACTGATTAAGTATGGCTGAAATTATTAAAATGCCCAAATTAAGTGATACCATGACAGATGGTGTGGTAGCTGTTTGGCATAAAAAAATTGGAGACACAGTTAAAGAAGGTGAGGTTTTAGCAGAAATTGAAACTGATAAGGCAACAATGGAATTCGAATCTTTTGAAGATGGAGTTTTGTTGTATATTGGTGTAGAAGAAGGAGGAAGTGCTCCTGTTGAATCTGTTTTAGCAATTATTGGTAAAAAAGGCGAAGATTTTTCTGCTTTGTTAAAAGGTGCTGAATCTTCAGCTCCTACTGAAGAAAAAGTTGAGGAAGTGAAAGAAGAAACAATGAGTACTGAGGAAATAGATGTGTCGGGTATTAATGCAAAGGTTGTTAAAATGCCTAAGCTTAGTGATACTATGACTGATGGAGTTGTTGCAGAATGGCACAAAAAAGTTGGTGATAAAGTTCAGGCTGGAGAATTGTTAGCAGAAATTGAAACTGATAAAGCCACAATGGAGTTTGAATCTTTTGAAGATGGAGTTCTGTTACATATTGGGGTTGAAAAAGGTGGTTCTGCACCAGTAGAATCAATCTTAGCAATTATTGGAGAAAAAGGAGCTGATATTGATACTTTAATCAAAGCTCATAATCAAAATAGCAATGCTGGGTCTGAAAAAACTGTTGAAAGTTCTAGACCAAAAGCACCTGTTGCACATGTGAAGGAAGTAACATCAACACCTACACCAGTAGCACCTGTTGCAACTTCTAACGCTAATGGAAGAATAAAAGCTTCACCACTAGCTAAAAAGTTAGCAGAAGAGAAAGGGATTAACATTAGTATGGTTAACGGTTCTGGTGAAGGTGGTAGAATCATAAAAAGAGACATTGAAAACTATCAAGGGTCTGGAAATATGCCAGCCTTTATAGGAACAGAAAAATATACAGAAGAACCAGTTTCGCAAATGCGTAAAACCATTGCTCGTAGATTAGGGGAGAGTAAATTCTCTGCACCACATTTCTACCTAACTGTTTCTATAGATATGGATAATGCTATTGCAGCAAGAACTTCAATTAAAAATGTTTTAGAAACTAAAGTGTCGTTTAACGATTTAGTGATTAAAGCAGCAGCAGCAGCATTAAAACAACATCCAAAAGTTAATTCTTCTTGGTTAGGAGATAAAATAAGATATAACGAACATGTGAATATTGGAGTTGCAGTAGCTGTTGATGAAGGGTTATTTGTTCCTGTGGTACGTTTTGCTGATGGTAAAACATTATCTCAAATTTCGGGAGAAGTTAGAGAATATGCTACAAGAGCTAAAAACAAACAATTGCAACCACAAGACTGGGAAGGAAGTACATTTACTATTTCTAACTTAGGAATGTTTGGTATAGAAGAATTTACAGCTATTATTAATCCTCCTGATGCTTGTATTATGGCAGTTGGAGGAATAAGTCAAGTTCCAGTTGTAAAAGACGGACAAATTGTGCCAGGAAACGTTATGAAAGTAACTTTAAGTTGCGATCATAGAGTAGTTGATGGTGCTTTAGGAGCTGCTTTCTTAAAAACATTTAAGCAATTAATGGAGAACCCAGTGCTGCTTTTAGGAGCAGTTAATATTTAAAAGTCTCCTCTTGAGAGGAGATTTAGAGGTGGGTTTTACACACTATTAATAATAAAACTTAAAGCCCTCAGTCCCGAAATTTCGGGATTGAGGGCTTTTTTGTTACTCCAGTTTCTCTAAGGAAGGGAGTTTGAATCTGACTTAGAATTAAAAGTCTCCTCTTAGGAGGAGATTTAGAGGTGGGTTTTGTATTTTTAAAGAGTGAGAAGAAAAATTATCCCATACAACCCTAAATTAAAAAAGCTAGCAAAGAAACTTCGTAAGAATATGACTTTAGGAGAAATACTTTTATGGAATGAATTAAAACAAAAGAAAATGTTAGGGTATGATTTTGATAGACAAAGACCAATAGATAATTTTATAGTTGACTTTTATTGTAAAGATTTACAATTAGCCATTGAAGTAGATGGAGATAGCCATAACTTTGATGAAACTTATGAAAAAGATAAAATACGTCAGCAACGATTAGAAACTTTAGGTGTTAAATTTCTTAGATTTGATGATGCAGAAGTAAAAAAAGATATAAATAATGTGTTGCGGGTTATTGAAGGTTGGATTAAAGAGAATGAATGATTTTAACCCACCCCCAGCCCCTCCAAGGAGGGGAGTCTGAAATGAAGTTAGAATTAAAAGTCTCATCTTGGGAGGAGATTTAGAGGTGGGTAAAACAAATAGTTAAACCTCCAACGGAGAGTTTAAAATGAATGATAATTTTTTAAATACAGAAATAGATTACTTAAAAGGTGTTGGACCTACTAGGGCAGAATTGCTAAAAAAAGAGTTGGGCATTTTTACTTTTGAAGATTTATTAAACTACTATCCGTTTAGATATATCGATAAATCTAAAGTTTATGAAATAGGTTCAATTAACTCTGATGCACTAAACATTCAACTTAAAGGTAAGCTAACAAACATTCAAACATTAGGAGAGCGAAAAGGAAAGCGTTTAGTAGCTACTTTAACTGATAGTTCTGGCAGTATAGAATTAGTTTGGTTTAGAGGGATTAAATGGATTGCTCCAACGTTAAAACCAAACACAGAATACATTGTTTTTGGAAAACCAACTCGTTTTAACAATAGATACAATATTACTCACCCAGATATAGAACCTGTTAATCAATCTTTGGTTGCTAATCAAATAAATTTAGAGGCTGTATATTTTACTTCAGAAAAGCTTTCTGCTAAGGGTTTAAATGCCAAAGGGATTTTTAAAATTCAGAAAAACTTAGTCAGTCAGCTTAGAAATCATATTCCTGAGACTTTACCTAATTATATAATTGATAAACTTAATTTATTAGGTAAGGAAGAAGCCGTTATTAATGCTCACATGCCTAAAGATGATGCATTATTACAAAAAGCTTTGTTTCGATTAAAGTTTGAAGAACTATTTTATTTACAATTACGCTTACTCCGTCAAAAAGTGGTGAAAACCCAAACATTAAAAGGGCATGTATTTAAAAGTGTTGGAGAAAAATTCAACACATTTTATAACAACTATTTGCCTTTTGAATTAACTAACGCCCAAAAAAGAGTAATTAAAGAAATTAGAATAGATGCTGGTTCAGGAAAACACATGAACCGATTATTGCAAGGAGATGTTGGAAGTGGTAAAACAGTAGTTGCTCTTTTAACAATGTTGATAGCTATAGATAATGGCTTTCAGGCATGTATGATGGCTCCTACAGAAATTTTAGCTACACAGCATTATGAGGGTTTGAAAGAATTGTTGGTTGATATGAATGTTGAGGTAGAACTTTTAACAGGTTCGGTAAAAACAGCTAAACGAAGAGAAATTCATGAGCAATTAGAAGATGGTTCTTTGGATATTTTAGTGGGAACTCACGCTTTAATTGAAGATAAAGTTCAATTTAAAAATTTAGGATATGTTGTTGTGGATGAACAACATCGTTTTGGAGTTGCACAACGTTCTCGTTTATGGAAAAAAGGAAAGCAAGGAATTCCTCACGTATTGGTTATGACAGCAACACCAATACCAAGAACTTTAGCAATGACATTGTATGGAGACCTTGATGTTTCCGTAATTGATGAATTACCTCCAGGAAGAAAAGCAATTTCTACCTCACATAGATTTGATTCTTCTCGATTAAGGGTTTTTGGTTTTATGGAGCAAGAAATTGCAAAAGGCAGACAAGTTTATGTGGTTTATCCTTTAATTAAAGAATCTGAAAAAATGGATTATAAAGATTTAGTTGATGGATATGAAAGCTTATCACGAAGGTTTCCAAGACCAAAATATAATATAAGTATAGTGCATGGACAAATGAAGGCTGCAGATAAAGAAGCTGAAATGCAGCGATTCGTTAAAGGGCAAACTCAAATAATGGTTGCTACTACTGTTATAGAAGTTGGAGTAAATGTTCCTAATGCAAGTGTTATGGTAATAGAAAGTGCTGAGCGTTTTGGATTATCACAATTACATCAATTAAGAGGAAGGGTTGGGAGAGGAGCAGAGCAATCGTATTGTATTTTAATGACAGGAAACAAATTAAGTGCTGATGGAAAGTTGAGAATGGAAACTATGGTAAAAACCAACGATGGTTTTGAAATAGCTGAAGTAGATTTAAGATTAAGAGGACCTGGCGATATACAAGGAACGCAACAAAGTGGTTTGTTAGATTTAAATATAGCAGATTTAGCTAAAGATCAGCAGATACTAACAATGGCTAGAAACGAAGCTGTAGAAGTACTGAAAGAAGATGCTAATCTTGAATTAGATAAAAATAACCGTTTGTTATTAGGACTTAAAAAGATGATTAAATCAAAGAAAAATTGGAGTAGAATTTCTTAAAATTATCTGAGTTTAATTTTAGATTTATTAGTGTTTTCGGGGGGTGTAAAATGCTGTAATTTTTTTATTCCAATTAAAAACCCCACCTTTGCAGTCGCTACTTTAAAAAATTGTAGCAGAAACAACCAAATTGGTTACTCCATTCAAAGCGATTACGTCCCGCTGAATAGTTACCGATTCGGTACAAATAAATAAATATGACATTTGAAGAATTAGGCTTAAGTAGTGATATACTTAAAGCAGTTTCTGAAATAGGTTTTGAAACCCCTTCAGAAATACAAGAAAAATCTATCCCGGTTTTATTAGAATCGGATAAAGATTACATTGGTTTAGCACAAACCGGAACAGGTAAAACAGCCGCTTTTGGCTTACCTTTAATCGAATCTATTGAAACAGATTTTAGAGCAATACAAGGGTTAATCCTTTGTCCTACTCGTGAATTGTGTTTGCAAATTGCAAAAGAGTTAAAATCTTACTCTAAATATAGCGATGGTGTTAAAGTTGTTGCGGTATATGGTGGAGCTAGTATTAGCGACCAAATACGAGACATTAAAAAGGGTGCTAACATTATTGTTGGTACACCAGGTAGAACTATTGATTTAATTAATAGAAGAGCATTAAAATTTGATCAAGTATCTAAAGTAATTTTAGATGAAGCTGATGAAATGCTTAACATGGGGTTTAAGGAAGATATCAATGAGATACTTTCTTCTACACCTGAAGACAAAAATACATGGTTATTTTCTGCAACAATGCCCAAAGAAGTTGAGCGTATTGCAAGTAACTATATGACAGACCCTTTTAAGGTTACTGTAGGAACTAAAAATAGTAGTGCAGCAAATATTGATCATCAATACTGTTTAGTAAATGGTAGAGATAAATATTATGCGTTAAGAAGGTTTATTGATTTTTCACCAGGAATGTTTGGTATTGTTTTTTGTAGAACAAGAAGAGATACGAAAGAAGTTTCTGATAAATTAATGAATGATGGTTATAGTGCTGATGCGTTGCATGGAGATTTATCTCAAGCACAACGTGATAGTGTGATGGGTAAATTTAGAAAAGGAAACATTCAAGTATTGGTTGCAACTGATGTTGCAGCAAGAGGAATTGATGTTGATGATGTAACTCACGTTTTTCATTATGACTTGCCGGACGAAATAGAAAGTTATACGCACCGAAGTGGAAGAACTGCAAGAGCTGGTAAATCAGGTGTTTCAATAGCTTTAATTAGTCCTGCTAAAGGAGGGAAAATAAAGCTAGTAGAAAGAACAATTGGTAAAAAATTAGAGTTAGTTAAAGCTCCTTCAGGTGATGATATTTGTGGAATGCAACTAATGAAAATGATACAAAATGTAAAAGAAGTTGAGGTAAACGAAAAAGGTATAGCTCCTTTTGTTGCTCAAATACATGAAAGTTTAACTGATTTTACTAAAGAAGAATTAATCGAAAAATTTGTGTCAGTAGAATTTAACCGTTTCTTAAAATCTTATGCTAAAGCTGGAGATATTAATGTTGATCCAAGCAAAATGAGAAAAGGCAGAGATTCTGATGGAGGAAGAGATAGAGGAGGAAGAGATAGAGGTGGTAAACCAAGTGCAAACAGAGTATTTATTAATGTTGGTAAAATGGATGGTTTTGAAAACAAAGGTCAATTATTAGGCTTTATTTGTAACCAATCTGGCATTAATGGCGATTCTGTAGGTAAAATTGATTTGTTTGATAGCTTTTCATTTATGGGAGTTGATGAAGGAATTGGAGAGAAGTTGATTGGAGAAATGAATGGAAAGAACATCGAAAATAGAGATATAAGAGTTGAGTTTTCTAATGAAAAACCACGTGGAGAAAGAGGTGGAGGCGGTGGCCGAGGAAGAAATGGAGGAGGTTCCGGTGGTGGACGAAGAAGCTATGGCGGAAGTAATTCTGGCGGAGGTTCAAGAAGAAGATCTGATGG
>CBDUPT010000132.1:0-7155 GCA_965369165.1 uncultured Flavobacteriales bacterium
GCCCTGACTATAAAGGCTACCAGAAATCATTAACCCTATTGCTATGATTATTTTTTTCATTGTTTTTTATTTTTCGTGTCCGTCATTGCGGGCTTGACCCGTAATCTCATAATTAATACGATTGATTTATTATTTTCACAATTACACACCCCGCCTTCGGCACCCCTCTTTTTAGAGGGGAACTTCCCTCCTAAAAAGGAGGGTTAGGGAGGTGTTTTTCAACACTACTTCTCATTCTTATCATCCAGTATCAAATTCTTTAATTTTTGATACATAAATGAAATAACTAATAATAATACTCCCAACAATATAAACGCTACTATTTTACCTGCTTCTGAAGCTCCTTTTATATCGAACATAAACAGCTTTAACAATAGCAATCCGAATATTGATAGCGACACTATTCGTAAGGTTCTGAACTTATACTTCATCCCTACCAACATTAGCATAAATGAACTTACTCCCCATAATATTGGGTAACCAATTTTAATGGTTTGCTTATTAATAAAGCTCATATTCTCTAATTGAGCATCATAAAATAGCGTTACTGTTTGGTGGTTTAAGTGCATACTTAAAATCACCAATCCTAAAAAGCTCATTCCCCATAATGCTGCTCTTCCTGTTATTGAATTAAAGCCATAAGTACTTTTAATATTTCTAACAAACTGAACTCCCATTAACACTATCAAACCTAAATTGATATAGTTAACCATTAAGGCTAAACCTTCTATATGCCCATACAATACTTGGTTTCTTAATTGTTGTTCAAACAAGTTAAACAATGGATAAGAGGAAATTGCCACCAATTGAGTCAACCCTAAATACTTTTGAAGTGTAAGATCTTCTGTACGTTTTGCATACAAGCTTAATCCTAACAAGTAAACAAAACTGTAAGCCAACACACTTAAAGTAGTTAACGAATCGTTACCTATTCTTGCATTTAATTGATAGCCCAACTCTAATGCTCCAGCAAAATATATCAGTCCTGCAAAAGTGATTTGAGCAATAGTTTTAACTGCGTTAACAGAAATACCCATTACCATTTTATCTCCAGTTTCTTTATTTAACAACTTAATGTAAGCTGCTACTCCAATTATTGAGAAAGCATTGGTGATAAAACCTTTATTGATAATTAAAGGCAACAACTCTCCATAACCACCATAGATTTGACCCCAATCCATAAACAAGCTACCTAAGGTTAATCCAAAAATTGCTAATGAACTAAACTTCATAAATGCTATACCTGATTTTTGAGCCAACCACAATAACAACACCATTTCAGTTGCCCAAAATAAAGTAATGTAGTTTCCACTTAATTGAACTGGAGCAGCCAAACTAACAAAAGTTAACACCATTCCAACCAATAAAAATACTAGCGATCTATCTACACTATTTCTTTTATAAAGTGGGTAAGCAAACAATAGGTTAAATACACCCAACACAACAGTAAACAAACCTTGTAAGTTGGTATTACCCGACATATTGAATATACTCATACCTACCCCATAAAACAACCCCGTTGTTCCTAATAGTAAGCCAAACTCATATCCCTTAAACTTTCTTTTCTCTTTCACATTATTTACTACATGCATAAAGAAGAAAATAACATAAAACAATGCTGCAAAGATTAATGCTCCTTGGTAAGGTGGATTAATACCACCTACAACCTTAGCAACAAACCAACCTCCGTATAGAATTATGGTAAATGATAAAGAAAGGATGTTTACTACATTCCACTTTTTGAAATAAGCCAACACCAACATACCAACATTTACAATGGCTAAATAGCTAAACAAAATTCTATAATCACCAGCTCCGGTGCTCAACATTAAAGGAGTAGAAAATGCTCCAATTAAAGCCAATATTGCCAATTCTTTTTTATCATAACTGACTGACAGCAATACTGAAAATGCAGTAATAACCACCATTAAACTAAATGCTACGGGCTGACTGAACAATTGATAATCATGAAATGCAATTGAAATAGTATAATAAAATACAGCTAAAGCACCACCAACTAAAACAGAGCTAAATGCTTTGTAGGTCTTTCTAATTTTATGTGCTAAGAAAGTCAATAAGCCACCTGATAAAATACCAATTGCTACTCTACCAACTTCTCCTATCCAGTTTTTATCAATGGCAAACTTTACAAAGTAAGCGATACCTAAAACTAATACTCCAATACCAATCTTATTCAATAAGTTTTCTCCTACAAACTTCTCAATATCTCTTTTCTTTTTAGGAGGTTTTACAAACGCAGCTTTTTGAGCAGGTTTTGGCTGCTCCACTTTAGGAGCTATAGGTTTCACTAATTTAGGCTGAGGCTTCACCTCTTCTATTACTGGTTCCTTTTTTACCTCTTCAACCTTCTCAGTTTTTATGTCTTGTTTCTTGGCTCTATTTTCTAATTTCTTTTCCTCAGGAACAATATCCAACAATCGCTCTACACGTTCATTAATAGAACTATTGTCTTCCTCACTTACCACTTTAGGTGAAACAATGTCCTCACGCAACTTATCTACCTTTACATTAAGCGAGTGTATTTTTAATATAGCCTCTTTTACATGGCTAGTTATAGATACTTTAAATACTATCAATAAAATAATTGGCAGTGCCAATATTGCTATTAGTAATAATACGATTATTTCATCCATAATTTTGAGTTTTAAATTCTCAACAAACATAGTTTAGTAATCTACCATACTAAAACAAAAAAGTTTAAAAAACTGACTTTTAAAACTGTGTTAATATTTGTTAAAACCCTTTATTTAAAATATTTTTGAAAAAACATTAGCTGACTTTATTAAATGGACAAACTACAAGAATTAGTCAACACTTTATCTGAAGATGATAAAAAAGAATTTCGAATTTTTATCAATAGACAAAAGAGTAAAAAACAACGTAAAGATTTAGATTTATTTGAATTGATAGCTGAACAAACTCCTGCTAAAGAAATACAGCTAAAACTATACAAAACACCTAACAAAGTAGCTTACCATACGCTACGGAAAAGACTATTAAAACACTTAACGGACTTTATTGTTTTAAAACAGATTGACCATGACACTACTGCTACTTCTTCAATATCAGGTCTGATTTCATTATCTACTTACTTATTTAAAAATCAAAGTGATGAATTGGGTTGGCGTTTTTTAAACAAAGCCGAACAAACTGCCATTGATAATGAGCAATACGAATTATTAAACAACATTTACCTTTTACAGCTTGAACAATCGGAAAGTGAATTTGCTCCTGAAGTAGATAGCATTTATAAAAAGTGGCAAACCAACAAACAATTGGTTAATGAGAATGAAAAAACAAGCATTGCTTACAACTTTATAAAAAGAGAAATTAATGAGGTTATCCTTAAAGGAGAAGATAAGGACTTGAACCAAATTATTGATAAACTCTTAAAAAAGTATGGAATTAACGATTTGGTTTTTCAACGACCAGAGATACTATATAAAGTTCTTGACCTTACTAGAAGAGTAATGCTATCTAAAAAGGATTTTTACAACTTTGAGCCTTATGTTATCAGAATGTATGATGAACTGATTTCTCAACATGGGTTTTCAAAAAAAAACCATTACTACAAAATTCATATTCTTTATATGATTGCTCATATCCTCTATAGAAATAGAAGGTTTGAAGCTTCTAATGAATATTTAAAACAAATGCACGAAGCAATGCTAGCGTACAATAAAGCTTACTACAAAAAGTTTTATCCAAAGTACGTAATGCTTTCAGCAGCCAACTATACTTACCTAAACCAAAATGACAAATCAATTTCAATTTTAGAGAGCATTACAGAAAACACCCTAAAAAAACTACCAGTAGAAGATCAATTAAACATTAAAATGAATTTGATTATTTACTATGGAAATGCTGGCAATTATAAACTAAGCAACAAAATAGTCCACAGTATTAACCACTCTGATAATTGGTTGACTAAAAAAATGGGGATAGAATGGGTGCTTAAAAAGAATATGATTGAAATAATGATTCAGTATGAATTAGAAAATTATGAGATAGCCCTAAATAGAATTAGAGCTTTCGAGCGTAGTTTTTCTAAACTATTTAAGCATCCGCTTTATGCAAGAGCTAACCTATTTATCCAAAAAGTAAAAATTATCATTAACAATCCTGAAATTATTAAAGACAAAACATTTATAGATGAAGTAATTTCTTCTTTAGTAAAAATCCCTTCAGAACAAGAAGATCTACAAGCTATGGCCTACTACTCATGGTTAAAAGCTAAAATGCTTAATCAAAACTATTATGAGGTTTTGTTAGATGTTGCTAACACTCGATACGAAGAATAATATTACTTTTGATAAATGCTTAACCAACTCCTTTTCATAACATTTCGCTGGCTCGATTTAGTAGATATTCTGCTTGTAGCTATCATCATGTTTCAGCTTTACAAGCTAGTTAAAGGAACAGTTGCCATTCGTATTTTTTTAGGAATTCTTGCCATTTATCTTTTTTGGAAAATAGTAGAAGCCTTACAAATGGAGTTGTTAAGCGAAATTTTAGGACAATTTATTGGTGTAGGAGTTTTAGCTTTAATCATTGTTTTTCAACAAGAAATAAGACGCTTCTTACTATTAATAGGAAATAACAGCTTCTTTTCTGGAAGCAAAAAAGGAAAATTATTTAACCTGTTAAAACCTAACGAAACAAATAAAGAAAAGCTTAGCATTAGTCAAATTTTAAAAGCATCTAAAAATTTAGCAGCTACAAAAACTGGGGCTTTAATTATTATTGACTCTCATTCAGAATTAAAATATTACGCTTCTTCTGGCGAAAAAATTAATTCAAATGTTAATGCTGCCATATTAGAATCTATCTTTTTTAAGAACAGTCCACTTCATGATGGTGGAGTAATTATAGAAAACAATAAGATTATTGCTGCTCGTTGTATTTTACCGGTATCCGAAAACCAAGAGTTCCCTTCTCATTTTGGATTAAGACACAGAGCTGCAGCAGGAATAACTGAAACTTCTCGCTCTATAGCCATTATTATTTCTGAAGAAACAGGAAAAATTTCTTTAGCAAAAGAAGGTAAAATCAACTACAACATTTCTATTGAGGAACTTAACGAAATATTAAAAGACGAGAATAAATAACTCGCCTTTCAAGGTTGTTTAATTCCTATTATTCCCTTAATTTAGATGCCCTAAATAATCATTTTTTTTATGAAATTACAGAACTACGCACAAGGCAAATGGATTGAAGGTAAAGGAGACGGAAAACCTTTATTTAATGCACTTACAGGAGAACAAATCGCAACTGCATCAAGCAAAGGGTTAGATTTTGCTGAAATGATGAATTATGCACGCACTGTTGGAGGTCCTGCTTTAGCAAAAATGACTTTTCAAGAAAGAGGCTTAATGTTAAAAGCATTAGCATTGCATTTAATGAGTTTAAAAAAGAAATTTTATGCTTCAAGTGCTCAAACTGGTGCAACTAAAATTGATAGTTGGATAGATATTGAAGGTGGTATTGGGAACCTTTTTGCAAACGCTAGTTTAAGACGTCAATTTGGTGATCAACCTTTTTATATGGATGGAGAAATGGCTCCATTATCTAAAGGAGGAACGTTTATCGGGCATCATATTATGGTTCCCAAACAAGGTGTTGCTATTCATATCAACGCTTTTAACTTCCCTATTTGGGGAATGTTGGAGAAAATTGCGGTAAACTTTATGGCTGGAGTTCCTGCCATTGTAAAACCAGCAACCATTACTTGTTATTTAACAGAAGTAATGGTAAAAGAAATTGTTGATTCTAAAATTTTACCTGAAGGAGCTTTACAGTTAATTTGTGGTTCTGCAAATGGAATTATTGACCATGTTCAAAGTCAAGATGTAGTAACTTTTACAGGTTCTGCTTCTACCGGACAAATGTTAAAATCTCATCCAAGATTAATAGAAGAAGCTGTTCCTTTTAACATGGAAGCGGATTCTTTAAACGCTTCTATTTTAGGGGAAGATGCTGTTCCGGGCACAGAGGAGTTTGATTTGTTCATTAAAGAAGTACAGCGAGAAATGACCGTAAAAGCTGGTCAAAAATGTACTGCTGTTAGAAGAATTATAGTTCCAGAAAAATTAGTTGAGGATGTTCAAATTGCGTTAGGAAAAAGATTAGCTTCTACCACTATTGGAGACCCTTCAGTTGAAGGTGTTCGTATGGGTTCTTTAGCTGGTCAAGAGCAATTGAAAGAGGTAAAAGAAAAAGTAACACAGTTGGCTAAATCACAAGAAATTGTATTTGGTGATTTGGATAATTTTGAAGTAACTGGTGCTGACAAAAATAAAGGAGCTTTTATGTCTCCTATCCTATTTTTAAATGATGATCCTTTTAATAAAACGGATTGCCATAATGTAGAAGCATTTGGACCTGTTTCAACGATAATTCCTTATAAAGGTTTAAACCAAGCTATTGAGTTAGCCAATATGGGTAAAGGTTCTTTAGTTTGTTCTATAGTTACCAATGACGATAAAATTGCACAAGAATTTGTTTTAGGTGCTGCACCAATGCACGGTAGAATTTTAATATTAAATGCTGCTTGTGCCAAAGAAAGTACTGGACATGGTTCTCCAATGCCGTTATTAACACATGGTGGTCCTGGTCGTGCTGGTGGTGGTGAAGAAATGGGTGGAAAACGTGGTATCTTACACTACATGCAACGTACTGCAATTCAAGGTTCACCAACAATGCTAACTAAAGTAACTCAGCAATACCAATATGGTGGAGAATATACTGAAGGAGATAAACATGTTTTCCAAAAGTATTTTGAAGAAATAGAAATTGGAGATACCGTAATTACAAGAAAACATACGGTAACAGATGCTGACATCGTAAATTTCGCCAATGTTAGTGGAGACAATTTCTATGCTCATGTTGACGCAACAAGTCTAGATGAAACAATCTTTGAACGTAATGTTGCTCATGGTTATTGGGTTTTATCTAAAGCCGCAGGATTATTTGTTGATGGTAAAAAAGGTCCAGTTTTATTAAACTACGGTTTAGAAGATTGTAGATTCACTAAACCTGTTTATCCAGGAATGACTTTAGGTGTTCGTTTTACGGCTAAAGAAAAAATATCTCAAGAAAAGAAAGAATTTGCTGAAGGCGAAGAGATTCCAAAAG
>CBDUPT010000133.1:0-7126 GCA_965369165.1 uncultured Flavobacteriales bacterium
AGCATATAAAAAAGCATTTACATCCATGTGTGAAGCCATGTGTTTTAGTAATTCACTACGTTTTCCGGTTAAGATATTTATTACTCCACCAGGAACATCAGAAGAGTTTAAAACCTCTGCAAATGTTACAGAGCATAAAGGTTTGTTTTCTGAAGCCACTACAACACAAGAAGAACCAGAAGCAATAACAGGAGCAATAACAGATACCAAACCTATTAAACTTGTTGCTTCAGCAATAACAGAAACGACTCCAGTTGGTTCAGGAGTTGTAAAGTTAAAATGTGATGAAGCAACAGGGTTAACTGCGCTAAACACTTGACTATATTTATCGCACCAGCCAGCATAATAAATTAAACGATCAATAGAAGCTATAACTTCCTTTTCTGCTTGTGTTTTTGTGCTTCCTTGTTGTATTAATTCAGCAACAAACTGAGCCTTTCTACCTTCCAGCATTTCAGCTATACGGTACATTACTTGGCTTCGGTTATAAGCTGTTGCTCCTGACCAAGCGCCATAAGCACTTCTTGCAGCTACTACAGCATTTCTAAAATCCTTACGAGAAGAAAGGCAAATGTTTCCTAATGATTTTCCATTAGACTCAGGAGAATAGTACCTTCCAGATTCTGTTCTTGGGAATTTTCCTCCAATGTATATTTTATAAGTTTTCATTATCTCAATTCTATCCATTTTGTTTACTTTTTTCTTTGCGTATTCTTTGTGCGCTTTGCGGTATTTTTTATTCTTATTAACCGCAGAGAAACGCTAAGGTTTCGCAAAGTACACTAAAACTTTAAGTATGCTTTCAATCCATGTAATCCACCTTCACGGCCAAAACCACTTTCTTTATAACCTCCAAAAGGAGAGGTTGGGTCAAATTTATTGTAAGTGTTCCCCCAAACAATTCCAGCTTTAAGCTGAGATGTTAAGTTGAACATTTTTGAACCTTTATCAGTCCATACCCCAGCGGATAGACCATAAGGAGTATTATTTGCTTTTTCAATTACTTCATCAACAGTTCTAAACGATTGAATGGCTAAAACAGGCCCAAAAATTTCTTCTTGCACAACAGTATTAGATTGAGAAACATTAGTAAATAAAGTTGGCTTACACCAGTATCCTTTTTTAGGAACAGAGCATTCTGGCTGATAGATTTCTGCACCTTCTTTAACACCAACTTTTAAATATTTATTGATAGTTGCTAATTGCTCTTTTGAGTTAATTGCACCAACATCAGTGTTTTTATCTAAAGGATTACCAACAACCAATGCTTGCATTCTGTCTTTTAATTTTCTTAAAACAACATCATAAACAGATTCTTGAATAAATAATCTTGAACCCGCACAACATACATGCCCTTGGTTAAAGAATATTCCGTTAATAATTCCTTCTACAGCTTGATCTAAAGGAGCATCTTCAAAAATAATGTTGGCAGCTTTTCCACCTAATTCTAATGTTGCTTTTTTATCTGTTCCAGCAATGGCATTTTGGATAATTTTTCCAACACCAGTTGAACCAGTAAAAGCAATTTTATCTACATCTTTATGGTTAACTAATGCTGCACCACTTTCGCCTGCTCCCGTAACTATGTTTACTACACCATCTGGCAAACCAGACTCTTGAATAATTTCAGCTAGTTTAAGTGCTGTCAGTGGAGTTGTTTCTGCAGGTTTTAAAACTACGGTATTTCCTGTAGCTAATGCTGGCGCAATTTTCCACGCAGCCATTAATAAAGGAAAGTTCCAGGGAGTAATTTGTCCAGCAACACCTAAAGATTTTGGTTTTCTATTAGGGAAAGCATAATCTAATTTATCTGCCCAACCAGCATAATAAAAGAAATGCGCACATGCTAAAGGAATGTCAATATCTCTAGCTTCTCTAATTGGCTTACCACCATCTAAAGATTCAATTACTGCTAATTCTCTTGCTTTTTCTTGCATTAAACGAGCAATACGATAAATGTATTTTCCTCTTTCTTTTGCAGGCATTTTACTCCAAACAGTATCGTAAGCTTTTCGAGCAGCTTTAACTGCAGCATCTATATCTTTATTATTTGCTTCAGCCACCATTGCTAATTTTTCTTCAGTAGCAGGGTTTGTAGAAGAAAAGTATTTGCCCGATTTAGGCTTTACCCATTTACCACCAATAAACAAATTGTATTGCTCATTGATTTTTATGTGGTCTGTACTTTCTGGAGCAGGAGCTAAATCCCAACCCGCATCAAAGTTTATTTGTATCGTTTTTTTTGTCATTTTTATTCTAAATTTAACCGCGAAGAACTATTAAGTTTTCGCTAAGTAACGCAAAGTTTTCACAGAGAGCACTAAGCTTTTACATTTATCAACTTCCTTTTTTTGCGATATTCTTTGTGCCCTTTGCGGTAATGTTTTTTAACCACCAAGAAAAGCTAAGGTTACGCAATGAACGCTATATTTTATAATCCATTTACTACTCTTTTAATTCCGTCTTTTAATCTATAAACATTAAAATTCATTAATAGGCCTAGCTTGCATTTAGATAGTTTTAAATAGGTTAAAACCTGAGCAAGATGAACATCATTTAAAGCTTCAACAGCTTTTAATTCTACAATTACCTTATCTTCAATAAGTAAGTCTATCCGATAACCAACATCTAATGTTACTTCTTTATAAGTTAACGGAAGAGCTTTTTGTTTTTCTACTTTTAAGCCTGCTTTTTTAAGTTCATGAAAAAGACATTCTTCGTAAGAAGACTCTAATAAACCAGGGCCTAATTCTGTATGAATTTCTATGCCAATTCCGATTATTATTTTAGAAAGTTCGTTCTCAGTCATTTCATTTTTCTTTGCGGTATTCTTAGTGCTCTTTGCGTTTAACTTTATTAATCTTTTGAAAAATAGTCTTTCGACTGATAAATACCAGTTTGTTGTTTTACCAATTGCATTAATACATCGTTAGCCAAGCTACTTGCTCCAAATCTAAACCATTGGTTATTCAACCAATCTTTACCTAAAGTTTCTTTAACCAACATTAAATATTGTAATGCCAATTTAGAGTTAGAAATTCCACCAGCAGGCTTCATACCAACTTGTATTCCGGTTTTATAATAATAATCTTTTATCGCTTCTAGCATCACCAAAGTAACCGGTAATGTTGCTGCAGGGCTTATTTTTCCTGTTGAGGTTTTAATAAAATCAGCTCCAGCTTCCATAGCAATATCACTTGCCTTTCTCACTTTATCAAAAGTTCCTAATTCACCAGTTTCTAAAATAACTTTTAATCGAGAAGAACCACAAGCTTCTTTAACGGCAGCTATTTCATCAAATACAAAATTATAATTTCCCTCATGAAATTTGCCTCTACTAATAACCATATCAATTTCTTCCGCTCCAGCATCAACAGCAATTTTAGTGTCTAATAATTTAATCTCTAAACTAGATTGCCCACTTGGAAAAGCAGTTGCAACAGATGCCACATTTATTCCAGAACCTTTAAGTGAAGCTTTAGCAGTTTTTACAAAATTAGGGTAAACACATACTGCAGCTACAGTTGGTAAATCAGGATAGGCATCATGTAAATGTTGTGCTTTATTACAAAGATGCATAACCTTTCTTTCGGTATCGGCACCTTCTAAAGTTGTTAGGTCAATCATATTCAAAGCCATTTTTAAGCCTTGAATTTTTGCTTCATTTTTAATGCTTCTACTTGTTATACGATTAATTCTATCGATAATCCCAACCTGATCTACTGATGATGAAGGATTGTTTTGATAAACTAATTTTGTTTTAGCCATAATAATTTATTGAAAGTCAAAGATAAGTAAAACAACTCTTAAACCTTTTAGGTTTATTTTATCTTTTCTAAAGTTTTAAACTTTAGAAAAGCTGATTTAAGTTAAAAAGCTAAATTTGTGTTATGAGTCAAGAAAATATACATCCAACCTTTGATAGAATTTTAGGGAGAGAGGATAAAGAGCAGTTTTTAAAACAACACTCAAAAGTTATTTGGATGACTGGGTTATCTGGGTCTGGGAAAACAACTATAGCCATTGCATTAGAACAAAAGTTAAGAGACAAAGGTTTTTTAACTCAAGTGCTTGATGGCGATAATGTAAGAACAGGAATTAATAATAATTTAGGTTTTTCTGTTGAAGATAGAACAGAAAATATCAGAAGAATTGCAGAGGTAAGCAAACTGTTTATCAATTGTGGAATAATTACTATTAACTGTTTTGTAAGTCCCACAAAAGAAATAAGAGAACAAGCTGCTAACATAATTGGTAAGGAAGATTTTATTGAGGTATTTGTAAATACACCTATAGAAATTTGTGAGCAACGTGATGTAAAAGGACTTTATAAAAAGGCACGAGCTGGTGAGATAAAAAACTTTACTGGTATTGATTCCCCTTTCGAAGCGCCACTTAATCCTGCGATTGATGTTAAAACTTCGGAGCTAACAATTGAGCAAGCAGCAGATCAAATTTTAGAAAATGTTTTGCCTCAAATTTCTAAATAAATGAGAGGAACTTTTATATTTCTAATACTCGTTTTATTGTCTTTAAATTTAAGGGCAGATAATAATTTAAAATTATCGGAGTATCAGTTAACAGTTTTAGTTGAGTTAGACAAAAGTATAGAAGAAGGAACCTTAATTATAGATGTAACTTCTGAAAGCAGGCCCGTTAAATTTAAAAGAGGTAAAGCTATTTTGTTTACTGTTTTTACAGGGTTGTTTGGTGGACACCGAATATATTTTGGGACTCATCATAGAACCCCAATAATTTACTCTGTTACACTAGGTGGTTTAGGGATATTGCCTTTGGTAGATTTAATTCATATAATCTTTACAAAAGACTTGAATAAATTTGATAATAAAACTCAAATTATAATGTGGGGAAACTAGCCGTTTAGTTTCCAACTTTTTACTTATTTTCGTTAGGTGAAAAATATTCTATGTTTTATACTGCTATTGTTTTTAAGTCTGTTTTTTAGCATCAAAATTGTTGCTCAAAATTATGCAGACAAAAACTATTATTTGGTTGATAGCTTGGATCTTGAGGGTTTAACAGAGGTAGATAAAGTATTTTTAAAGAAACAACTAGATGCCTATCATAGCTCTAATGAAGATACTAGTAAAATAAATGCACTTTCGAATATTTGTGAAAATTTAATTCATGACGATTGGAAGAAGTATCAATATTATCAATACAGGTATATAATAACCGTACTAAATAACAGCCCCAATAATCAACTAGAATATAAGAAAAAGCTTTTAATTTCTCTTGCATCTGCACTCAATAATATGGGGATGATATATAAAACTAAGGGGGATATAAATAAAGCGCTTAACTACTATTTAGAAAGTCTTAAAATACAACAAACGGTTAAAGATAAATTGGGAATAGCTGCTTGTTTTAACAACATTGGAGCGGTTTATAATATACAGGGAGACATTCCTAAATCTCTAGAGTATTGGCATAAGAGCTTAACTATTTTAGAAGAAATAGAACATAAACAAGGTCTTTCTGCTACCTTAAATAATATTGGAGTAGTATATAATAATCAAGGTGATATTGATATTGCATTAGATTATTGGGAAAGATGTATAAAAATTAGAATAAAGATTAATGATCAAAGAGGGTTGGCAGAATCATATAGCAATGTTGGAATGGCGTATGATAGCCGTAATGATTATTCAAAGGCTTTAGAATATCTTAATAAAAGTTTAGCTATTAGAGAAGAATTAGGTGATAAATTAGGAAAGGCAACCGCAATAAGTAATTTAGCTAGTGTGTATCAACACCAAGGTAAACAATCGAAAGCATTAGAGAGTTGGCAAAAATGTCTTAAAATTCAAACAGAATTAGGAGAAATAGAAGGAGAATTAAATTCTATAAACAATATTTGTGTTGTTTATAGAAATCAAGGGAATATTAATGAAGCACAGCTTTATGGTGAAAAAAGTTTAAAGATAGCCCAAGAGATAGGATACCCAAGTTATATCAGAAGAGCAGCGGAAAATTTAAGTAGTATTTATTTATACAAAAAGGATTATAAACAAGCCCTAATACTGTATAAACTTCACATAAAAATGCGTGATAGTTTGGATAATGAAAATACACAAAAAGCTGCTATTCAACAACAAGCTAAGTATGAATATGAAAAGCAAAAAGCCATAAATGATGCAGAACATAAAAAAGAAATAGCTATTGAGCAAGAAGCGAAAGAAAAGCAAACCATATTAACCTTTGCTACAGGTGGTGGATTAGGGTTAGTTGGTGTCTTTTTATTGATTGTGTTTAATCGTCTAAAAGTTACTCGTAAGCAAAAAAGAATAATAGAAGTTCAAAAACAAGTAGTAGAAGATCAGAAAGAAGTAGTTGAAAAAGCTCATACTCAACTTGAGGAAAAGAATAAAGAAATAACCGATAGTATTCAATACGCAAAGCGCATACAAAATGCTATACTACCACCCAATAAAGTAGTAAAAGAATACTTAACTGAAAGTTTTATTCTTTATAAACCAAAAGACATAGTGGCAGGAGATTTCTATTGGTTAGAGCAAAAAGATAATAATATTTTGTTTGCTGCTGCCGATTGTACTGGTCATGGAGTACCAGGAGCAATGGTAAGTGTGGTTTGTAATAATGGTTTAAACCGAAGTGTTAGAGAGTACGGTTTAACTGACCCAGGAGAAATTTTAAATAAAACACGAGAAATAGTCGTACAAGAATTTGAAAAGAGTGAAGAAGAGGTTAAAGACGGAATGGATATTGCCATCTGTTCTTTAGAGGGGAACACACTTCAATATGCGGGAGCACATAATCCTCTATGGATAATTCGGAAAGGCTCAATTGAAATAGAAGAAATAAAGGCTAACAAACAACCAATTGGACAATTTGATAATCCTAAGCCATATACAACTCATACAATAGAACTAAATAAAGGGGATAGTTTATACATATTTTCAGATGGTTATGCTGATCAGTTTGGTGGAGAGAAAGGCAAAAAGTTAAAAACAGTTAACTTTAAAAAATTATTGCTTTCGGTTCAACAAGAAAATATGCTAAAACAAAAAGAATTAATAGATGAATCTTTTGAAAATTGGAAAGGAAATTTAGAACAACTTGATGATGTTTGCATCATAGGTGT
>CBDUPT010000134.1:0-7122 GCA_965369165.1 uncultured Flavobacteriales bacterium
AACAGACTTTTAATAGTTCTCTAGTAATTTGTAGTTTTCGTTCAATGGGTTGGTAGCAGTCTGTATTTCCAGAGAGCATAATAGGACTAACTACCCAATTCTTATTGTTAAATTGTTTTTCTAATAGTTTTGGAGCCTCGGGTTTGTAAATGATTTTTCGTTCAAAATCTAACCCAGCTCCATAGCCCCAATATTGGTGACTTTCACGAGCATAGCAATAAATACAGCCGTGCTCACAACCTTGGTAAGGGTTCATAGAATAAACAAAGGGCACCGTTGGGCTATAAACCTTGTTCACTATTTTTTTAGGGTGTTCCTTTATATATTGAGTTTTAGTGTTTTCTAAAAACTCTACATCAATTCCTTCAATATGTTCAATAGCATATTCATTCTTCAAAAAGCGGTTCTTTACCTTTATCTGGCTGCCTCTTCCTTTTATGTTTTGTTTCATAAGTTTTAAAATTATTCTCGATATAATTTTTGATTTTGTCAGTTCGAGTGTTCCGAAAGTTTTCGGAATGTATCGAGAACAAAAATCAAAAACCACTCGAATGGATATTTTATAAGGGGTTTTTAAATAAAAATCAAAAATAACTACAATTTATAGATTATTTGACTTATATTTGTAGTTATGAATAGGATAGCAACAAACTTAAAGCATTTGAGAAGTCTTAGAGGACTTACGCAGGAACAGTTTTCAACGGAATTGAATATTACTAAATCAAGAGTTGGATCTTATGAGGAAGGTCGTTCAGAACCACCAATTACTACTTTAATTGATTTGTCAAATTATTTTAAAATTCCAATAGATGCATTGGTGAAAAATGATTTGAGCTTAGGAAGTGATGACACTTTTATTGATATTGGAAATCAACGAGTATTATTTCCAATTAGAGTGGATGAAAATAATAATGATGTTATTGAAGTGGTAACACAAGAGGCTTCGGCAGGTTATTTAATGGGGTATTCTGATACCGAATTTATAGCCAACTTGCCTATCATGAGCTTGAACTTTCTGCCAACAGGTAAACACAGAGCATTTCCTATTAAGGGAGATTCTATGCATCCTTGGGTAAAAGATGGGGATGTTGTTGTTGGAGAATATATGGAAAGTGCTGAGCGTGTTAGAGATAATAAATGTTATATCATTCTAACAAAAGAAGAAGGCTTAGTGTATAAGCGTGTTTTTACAAGTAAGTTAGAAGAAGGTTTCTTAACCTTGTCGTCTGATAATAAAGCTTACCAACCATACTTGTTACACTTGTCTGATGTGCTGGAAATTTGGGAGTTTAAGTTGAATTTATGTATTGGGCAATACGAAGAGGATGAAATTAATCCTGTTAGTATTTTAAACTTAATGCGAAGCGTTGGAATTGAGTTGAAAGATTTAAAAACTCGTGTTCAAAATTTAGAAAAAAATTAAGAAAATTCTTTTTTACAACTGTTGATAAATACCTTAATAACATACGTTGCTAAGGTATTTTTTAATATCCTTTTATGTATAATTTTATTCTTGTAAATTAAATATTCTGAGACTTAGTATATGGCAGAAGAAGTAACCTATAGTGAAGATAATATTCGTTCGTTAGACTGGAAAGAGCATATTCGTATGCGACCAGGAATGTACATTGGTAAACTTGGTGATGGTGCAGCGTACGATGATGGAATTTATATTTTACTGAAAGAGGTGATTGATAATTCCATTGATGAGTACGCAATGGGACATGGAAAGACTATTGATATAAGCATAAAAGATAAAGTTGTAAAAGTTAGAGACTACGGAAGGGGAATTCCTTTAGGGAAAGTAATTGACTGTGTTTCTAAAATGAATACAGGTGGAAAGTACGATTCTAAAGCCTTTCAAAAATCAGTTGGATTAAATGGTGTTGGTACTAAGGCAGTAAATGCTTTGTCTAGTTTTTTTAGAGTGCAATCCGTTAGAGATGGGGAACTTAAAAAAGCTGAGTTTGAAAGAGGAAACTTAACAATAGATTCAAAAATTGAAAAAACTACTTTGCGTAAAGGGACTAAAACGACTTTTGTTCCTGATGAAGAAGTTTTTAAAAAATATCAATATAGAGCCCAGCACGTAGAGAAGCTATTGTGGAACTATGCTTTCTTAAACACTGGGCTTACGCTAAACTTTAACGGAGAGAAAATTCACTCCGAAGAAGGATTAAAAGATTTATTAAATCAGAATCTTTCTAATGATCCATTATATCCAATTATCCATTTAAAAGGAGATGATATTGAGGTTGCTATAACTCATACCCATTCTTATGGTGAGGAGTATTATTCGTTTGTTAACGGACAATATACGCCACAAGGCGGGACACATCAGGGAGAATTTAGAGCTGCTATAGTTAAAACGATTAGAGAGTTTTATGGTAAAGATTATGATGCTTCAGACATTCGTTCATCAATAGTTGCTGCAATTAGTGTTAGAGTAATGGAGCCGGTTTTTGAATCTCAAACAAAAACAAAATTAGGTTCTACAGAAGTTGGTCCCGATGGGCCTTCAATGCGAGCTTTTGTTACTGATTTCTTAAAAAAGGAACTAGATAATTTCTTACACAAAAATGCAGAAGTTGCTGAAGCTTTACAGCGTAAAATATTACAGTCTGAGCGTGAGCGTAAAGACATGGCTGGTATTAAAAAAATTGCCAGAAAAAGAGCTAAAGATGCATCACTACATAACAAGAAGTTAAGAGATTGTAGAGTGCATTTTAGTGATACAAAAGATGATGAGAGAAAGCAGGATACAATGTTATTTATTACCGAGGGTGATTCTGCATCAGGTTCTATCACAAAATCTAGAGATGTAAACACTCAAGGAGTATTTAGTTTAAAGGGTAAGCCCTTAAACTCTTATGGGTTAACCAAAAAAATTGTTTACGAAAACGAAGAGTTTAACTTACTACAAGCCGCTTTAAATATTGAAGAAAGCATTGAAGACTTACGTTACAATAAAATTGTAATTGCTACTGATGCCGATGTGGATGGTATGCACATTCGTTTGTTGTTAATCACTTTCTTCTTGCAATTTTTCCCAGATGTAATTAAGAATGGGCATTTGTTTGTTTTAGAAACGCCCTTGTTTAGAGTAAGAGATAAATCGAAAACTATTTATTGTTACTCTGAAGATGAAAGAAGAAATGCTATAGAAGAATTAAAAGGTAAACCAGAAATAACTCGATTTAAAGGATTAGGAGAGATTTCGCCAAGCGAGTTTAAATATTTTATTGGGGATGATATTCGTTTAGACCCTGTTGTTATAGGACCTGATACGCCAATCCAAAAACTGTTAGAATTTTACATGGGTAAAAATACTCCTGAAAGACAACAGTTTATTATCGAAAACCTTAAAGTAGAAAAAGATTTAGTGGAAGAGTTGACTTAGAATTTATCCCCTCCTTGAGGAGAGGTGGCTCTGTAAGAGTCGGGAGGTGTTTAACACCCCTCTTAATCTCCCCTCAAGGGGAGAAATAATATGAAAACAAAAAAATACAGCTATAATAATGGCAGAAAACGAAGAAGATAATATAGAAAGAGACGAGGAATTTGAGGGGGGAGAGAATGAATCATTAGAAAATGTTATACAGGTTTCGGGTATGTATAACGAATGGTTTTTGGATTACGCTTCTTATGTAATCTTAGAAAGAGCCGTACCACATATTTATGATGGGTTAAAACCCGTACAGCGTAGAATTTTACATTCTATGAAAGAAATGGATGATGGGCGTTACAATAAGGTAGCCAACATTATCGGAAACACCATGAAGTATCATCCACATGGAGATGCTTCTATTGGAGATGCTTTAGTTCAGGTTGGTCAGAAAGATTTATTGATTGATTGCCAAGGAAACTGGGGGAATATTTATACTGGAGATAGAGCTGCTGCACCAAGGTATATTGAAGCTCGTTTAACCAAGTTTGCTTTAGAGGTTGTATTTAATGCAAAAACAACCAATTGGCTTTTATCTTACGATGGTAGAAACAAAGAGCCAGAAACATTACCTATTAAATTCCCATTATTATTAGCTCAAGGAGTTGAAGGTATTGCTGTTGGTTTAGCCTGTAAAATATTGCCACACAATTTTAATGAATTGATTGATGGCTCTATCAAAATATTAAGAGGAAAAAAGGTAACCATTTATCCTGATTTTTTAACTGGAGGTATGGCAGATGTTTCTGCTTACAACGATGGTTTAAGAGGAGGGAAGATTAAAGTTAGAGCGAGAATTGGACAAGAAGATAAAAAGACCTTAAAAATCACTGAAATTCCTTTCGGGACTACTACTGATAAACTGATTGATTCTATAATTAAAGCCAATGCCAAAGGAAAAATTAAGGTTAAGAAAGTAGAAGATAATACCGCTGAACACGTTGAGATTTTAATTCATCTTCCTCCTGGAGTTTCTCCAGATAAGATGATTGATGCTTTATATGCATTTACAGATTGTGAGGTTTCAATTTCGCCAAATGCTGGTATTATTGAAGATGATAGCCCTAAATTTGTTGGGGTAAATGAAATGTTAAAGGTTTCTACTTTTAGAACTTTAGATTTATTAAAGCTTGAGTTAGAAATTCGCAAAGGAGAATTAGAAGAGCAATGGCATTTTTCTTCTTTAGAGAAAATATTTATAGAGAATAAGATTTATGTTAAACTTCACGGTTTAGGTTATGATGAAGCAATTGCTTTGACTCATGACTTGTTAAAGCCATTTATCAAACATCTATTACGAAAAGTAACTGATGATGATGTGAAGCGTTTGTTAGAAATCAGAATGCGTAGAATTACTAAGCATGATTCTGATAAGGCAGAAGAAAAGCTAGAATCTTTAGAAGGAGAAATAGAAAAAGTGAAATTTAACTTAGCTAACCTAGTCGATTTTGCTGTTGATTATTTTAAAGAATTAAAGAAGAAATACGGAGAAGGGAGAGAAAGAAAAACAGAGTTGCGTTCTTTCGAAACCATTGATGCTTCGAAAGTTGCGGTTAGTAATGTAAAGCTTTACGCGAACAAAGAAGAAGGTTTTGTTGGAATGGGATTGAAGCGATCGGATAGTGAATTTATAGCAGACTGTTCTGACATTGATGATGTGATTGTGTTTAGAGAAGATGGTACTATGATGGTTTCTAAAATTTCTCAAAAAGCATTTTTTGGAAAAGGAATTATCCACGTAGGTGTATGGAAAAAAGGAGATAAACGAACCATTTACAATCTAATCTACCAAGATGGTAAAACTGGTCCATCAATGATGAAACGTTTTGCTGTTACTTCTATTACAAGAGATAAAGAGTATCCATTAACAAAAGGAACAGCAGGTTCTAAGGTTTTATGGTTTACTGCAAACCCAAACGGAGAAGCAGAAACGGTATTGGTAAAATTAAAACCTAAAGCTAATGTACGTAAGCTTAAATTTGAGATAGATTTCTCTGAATTGGCTATTAAAGGTCGTGGAGCAGGAGGAAACAGAGTAAGTAAATATCCAATTGCTAAAATTGAGTTGAGAGAAAAAGGAGTTTCTACCTTGGCTGCTCGTAAAATTTGGTTTGATGATACCGTTCAACGCTTAAATTCTGAAGAGCGAGGTGAATTCTTAGGAGACTTTAAAGCTGAAGATAAGATATTAACCATTATGCAAAGTGGTGAATATCAGCTAACAGGTTTCGATTTATTTACAAAGTTTGAAGAGGATATGATAGTGTTGGAGAAATGGAATCCAAACAAACCAGTCTCGGCTATTTATTATGATGGCGATAAGAAACAATACTTTGTTAAACGATTCTTGATAGAACCAACTGATAAAAAGGTTTCTTTCATTACAGAGCACGGAGATTCTCAATTAGAGATTGTTTCTACCGATTGGTTACCTCAGGTTGAGTTAACTTTTAATAAAATAAAAGGAAATCAAAGAGATAATGAAACCATTGCTTTAGAAGAGTTTATTGCCATTAAAGGAATGAAAGCCATAGGTAATCGTTTAACATCGCACAAGGTTAAAAATATTGATTTGTTAGAACCTTTACCTTACGAAGAACCGGAAACTGAAGTAAATGAGGAAGAAAAATCAGAAGATGAAAATACATCGGCTAGCTCTGAGAATGAAACAGGAGAAACTGATGTGAAAGAAGAAGAAACGGATAACTCTGAGGGTGTGTCTGCAAAGGTAGAAGAGCCTGAAGCGGTGGTTGAACCACCAAAAGAGGAAAAGAAACCAAATCCAATTAAGGATGTGGATGATGATGAAGAGAATCAAATGACTTTGTTTTAAATGAGTTTAACCATTACACTTATTATTATCATTATAACCGTTGGGGTTTCTCTAATGGCAAATAATAATGCTGAGCTGTACGCTAAATTGATATTTAATCCTTATCAAGTGGTACACCGTAAAGAATGGTACAGGGTTGTTTCTCATGGGTTTATACACGATAGAAACAGTATTTTTCACTTGATATTTAACATGTATGTGTTGTATTCTTTTGGAGATATAGCTGAACAAATATTAGGAAGTGTTTTAGGACAAGGATTGGGAATAGCTTTTTATTTAATTCTTTATTTTGGAGGAATGGTAGCTGCTTCAGTACCAAGTATTATAAAACATAAAGATAACATCCATTACAACTCTTTAGGTGCTTCTGGAGCAGTTTCAGCAGTGTTGTTTGCTACCATTGCATTTATTCCTTTTCAAGGAGGTATAGGTATTTTGTTTATACCAATAAGTATTCCTCCATTAGTTTTTGGAGTGTTGTATATTGCTTACGAAGTGTATATGGGAAAACGTGGAGGCACTAACATTGCGCACGATGCACACATCTGGGGAGCCATTTTTGGTTTTGTGTTTGTTTTACTTTTTGTACCTGATGCCTTTACTAATTTCGTATCCCAGGTGATGGGGTTGTTTTAGGCTAACGGTTAGTATATGAAGCGTAGCATCCCGCAGGGTGCTATGATTTCATATACAGTGTTAGGTTGCGTTTTCATTTTTCTTTCAGTTAAGCAAGTAGCCCGCATATTATTCCTCCTATTATACCCAAAGCCATTATAGGCTTAAATGCTTTGGTGATTAAGGCGTCCGGCAAACTCAATATTGAACCTACAAGTAACCCTTTTAG
>CBDUPT010000135.1:0-7116 GCA_965369165.1 uncultured Flavobacteriales bacterium
TTATCAACATCACTTTAGGAACTATTACTTCTGATGTAAACTTGACTTTAACTTCTATAGAAGGAAAAGTAGTTTATCAAGAGAACAATGTTTCAGAAAACCAAGTAAGTGTTGATTTAAGCAACAACAGTAAAGGGATTTATTTCTTAAAGGTTGAAACAAACAATAAATACAAAGTTTATAAAGTAATTAAAGAGTAATAACTCTTAATGTTCTTTTTATCTTAATAGATGATAAGGATTGTTATTTAAAACATGTTTAATTTTAAGGAGAGTAACAAACATTTTGTTACTCTCCTTTATTTATGGAGAATAACCTAGACTTACTTTTTAAACAAGAATTATAATAATTATGAGCAAAGAAATAACTACAGCATCAGGGTTAAAATATACGATAACCAAACATGGTAATGGAGAAAAACCTGCTGTTGGACAACGAGTGCGTGTGCATTACACGGGTAAACTATTAAACGGACAAGTGTTTGATAGTTCACGAAAAGGAAGACCTTTTGACTTTACTTTAGGTAAAGGAGAAGTAATAGCAGGTTGGGATGAAGGCATTGCGTTGTTAAAAGTAGGTGATTGTGCTACATTAACAATACCATCAGAATTGGCTTATGGGAAATACGGAGCAGGACCACTAATTAAACCCAATACAGATTTGGTTTTTGATGTGGAGTTGATGGGCGTGAAGTAAGGTTTGCTTTTATGTTATGGTTGGAATGATGAGGTAAGAAGGATTTTTATTAAAAATAGGCCTTATTCATCATTTTTAGTAAATCCGAATTAAGTTGGTATTGTGTAGAAGTAGGAAGAACAGCATCAATACCACACTTAGGACAAAGTGCGGTCTTTCCTTTCCCTCTCATGGTTTCTTCTCCTTCCTCTATCCATTCTTTAATTTCATTAGGCGAGTACAACTCTAAACAATAGAAACAGCCTACTTTGTCACTGGATAAGATTTCTTTTTCGTGCCATCCACACATTTCATGGATGCCATCAAGTGATTGTTCATTATTTTTCATGGATTCAATATTCGTTTCACCACATCCAGCAACAATAATCAAAACGAATAGATATGTTAGGAGGTTTTTCATTTTACTTAATTACAGTTTCATTAAGGGCTATTCCAATTGTTGCTAAAATAATTACGATTGGGAACACTATTTTATAATATTTCCTAAAAGCTTTTATTGTTCTAGCTTGTTCATTAAATTTCTTGTTCTCATAAAATGGTGAATCAGTATCTGGTAAGAAAGTAAAAATGTAGAAAATCGATATAGGGTTGAATAATCCACTTAGATAACCTTTTGATTTGTAGTTTTTGAGGTTGCCGTTCCTCTTTAATAAGGTTTTCATTTCGCTTAATTCCATACATTCTATAGCGTAGAAGTTTAAGCTGAAAAATGAGATTCCACCTATAAAAGCTAAAATAGGAACACCTACGTTCTCTACTATATACCAATAATCCTTTAAAAATTCCACACATCTAAAGTAAGGAATTATATCAAATTTTTAGGTCATGTTAGATCTGATGAAGAAATTCCTCATACATCCTCTTATGATGTTATATTAGTAGGAGCGGATTAATAAAAAAGCCCAATGAAAAATCATTGGGCTTTTTTATTTCTTTTATTTGTTTTACACTTCGACAGGCTCAGTGTGACAAATAAAATTACATCATTGCATTTAACTTTTCAGCCAATACATCTTTAGAAACTGCTCCAACTTGTTTGTCAACAATTTCTCCACCTTTCATAAATAAGATAGTAGGAATGTTTCTAATTCCAAATTTTGCAGCAGTTTCAGGGTTGTTATCTACATCCACTTTTCCTACTACAGCTTTTCCTTCAAACTCATTAGCAATTTCTTCAACTAATGGTCCAACCATTCTACACGGTCCACACCAAACAGCCCAAAAATCTACCAATACTGGTTTATCTGATTTTAATACGTTTTCTTCAAAATTTGCGTCTGTTAATTCTAATGCCATAACTTTTTGTTTTATGTGTTTATAATTTTATTATATCATTTTGTCATAGTGAGTTAGTTTATGCTGAGTAAACCGAAGCAAACTATAAACAAAATGAAGTATTTTACTTTTTTTTAAAAACTTTATACTTCGACAGGCTCAGCATGACAGTTTTTTTCTTTTTAACAAATATACTTTTTCAATTTCTAATTCTTGTCAGCTTTAAGTCAATTATTAAACCATTATTGTAAAGGCGACAAATTGTCATTTTTTTAGCTGTCAGTTCGAGTGGTTTTTGATTTTTTTGTTCTCGATACTTTGTTACCTATCCTTCGACAAGCTCAGGATGACAACAAAACTCGAACTGACAAAATCAAAAATAGCCTGTACCGATTCTTTCGGTATATCGAGAACCAGCTTCTTAATTCAACTTATAAGTCACTTCTTTCATGTCATCAATACTTTCTAAAAATGAATCGGTTAGTTCAATTCTCTTGGTTCTAGATTGTAATTTAACCACACCTTCCTCATCATCTTTAACTTGTATACTAAAATCAACCTTGCCTTCGTTTTGTGTTAAAATGGCATTTATCTTTTCAATAAATTCATCCGTTACATCTTTCGTTTCTACATTTAATGTAATGCTCTTCACACTTTTTTCTCTTAATTCAGAAAGCAACTCTATCGATGATATTTTAAATTCAACATCATCTACATCTTTACTCCAAGGTTTAGGTTGTACCTTTCCTTTAATAAATAAATATTGCTCAGAAATAAAGTAAGGTTTTAGTTTAACATAGTCTTCTCCAAATACAAAAAAGGAGTGAGAGGTGTGATAATCTTCAACTTCTAAAATTCCAAAAGGCTTTCCTTTTTTTGTTAACCTATCTTGAACTCCTGTACATATAGTTGCTAAAGCTAATTCTTTACCTTTTATGGCAACAACATCATCTAGTAAACCTAAATGACCTCTTCCAAAACTTTTCATTTCTAATTTGTATGCATCTAATGGATGTCCAGAAATAAAAATTCCAACCACTTCTTTCTCACGTTTTAGTTTCTCTAAAACACCCCATTCTTCACAAGCAGGAACAGGAGGTTCTTCTACTTCTTCCCCTTCAACATTATCAAACATTGATACTTGTATGGAGTTGATGTTTTCTTGGTGTTTGTTACCGTATTTAATTACTTTTTCTAAAAAAGTATTGCCATCAATTTCATTAAAATATTGTGCACGGTGTATATTCGGAAATGAATCAAAAGCTCCACCATAAGCTAAGCTTTCTAAAGTTTTTTTATTGGCAGATCTTAAATCAATTCTTCTTGTTAAATCAAATAGAGAAGTGAAAGGGCCATTTTCATCACGTTCTTTAACAATAGAGTCAACCGCTTTTCCTCCAACACCTTTCATTGCAGCTAATCCAAAACGAATTTCCCCTTTAGCATTTACAGTAAATTTATGAACCGATTCGTTTACATCTGGTCCTAATACTTGTATTCCCATTCGTTTACATTCGTCCATAAAAAAAGTAATGGACTTAATGTCATTCATGTTATTACTTAATACAGATGCCATGTATTCAGCAGGGTAGTGGGCTTTTAAAAATGCTGTTTGGTAAGCAATCCAAGCATAACATGTTGAGTGAGACTTGTTAAAAGCATAGGCAGCAAAAGCTTCCCAATCTTTCCAAACTTTTTCTAAAACTTTAGGGTCGTGTCCTTTTTCTGAAGCTTGCTCAATAAATTGAGGCTTCATTTTATCTAGCACAGCAATTTGCTTTTTACCCATTGCCTTTCTCAGTACATCGGCTTCACCTTTAGTGAAGTCTGCTAACTTTTGAGAAAGCAACATCACTTGCTCTTGGTAAACAGTAATTCCATACGTTTCTTTCAGATACTCTTCCATATCTTCCAAATCGTATATTACTTCTTCTTCACCATGTTTACGTTTAATAAACGATGGAATGTACTCCATTGGTCCTGGTCGATACAACGCATTCATTGCAATTAAATCGGCAAAAACGGTAGGCTTTAAGCTACGCATGTGTTTTTGCATTCCAGGAGATTCATATTGAAATATACCTACCGTTTCTCCTCTTTGGAAAAGCTCATAAGTCTTTTCATCTTCAATATCAAATGTTTCTGGGTCAAGTTCAATACCGTGTTTATCTTTTATGATTTTTACAGCATCTTTAATTAAGGTTAATGTTTTTAACCCTAAAAAATCCATTTTTAACAAACCTGCATCTTCCGCAACTGAGTTGTCAAATTGCGTACAAGTCATATCAGAATCCTTTGCTAAAGCAACAGGAACGTAATTGGTAATATCATCAGGAGTAATAATAACACCACAGGCATGAATACCTGTGTTACGCATATTTCCTTCAATTTTTATCGCTTGATTTACTGTTTTGCCATCTAAAGAATCTCTTTTAGCGACATCTTTTAACTGTTTAGCTCTTTCAAAATCTTCAGGTCGACCTAACTTTTCTTTTAGATCATCTTCACTCATTCCAAAGATTTTATTCAGTTTAATATCTGGTATTAACCCGGCTAATCTTCCAGCTTCATCTAATGGTAGTTCTAATGCTCTTGCTGTATCTCTAATAGATGATTTGGCAGCCATTGTACCAAATGTGATAATTTGAGCTACTTGATTTGAACCATATTTATTAATTACATAGTCCATTACTTTGCTTCGGCCCTCATCATCAAAATCAATATCAATATCGGGCATCGATATTCTATCAGGATTCAGAAAACGCTCAAAAAGTAAGTCGTACTTAATAGGGTCAATATTGGTAATCCAAGTACAATAAGCAACTACTGAACCAGCAGCTGAACCTCTTCCTGGGCCTACGGAAACTCCCATTTTACGAGCTTCACGAATAAAGTCTTCAACAATTAAAAAGTAACCAGGGTAGCCAGTATTTTTAATTACACCTAATTCAAAATCTAAACGTTCCTTAATCTCATCTGTTATTTCGCCATAACGTTTTTTTGCTCCTTCGTAAGTAATGTGACGTAAATAATTGTTTTCACCAATTTTTAAACTATCATCTTCATCATCTCTTGGGTCTTGAAATTCTTCTGGAATATCAAACTTTGGAAGTAATACCTCACGTGCTAATTCAAAAGGCTCTATTTTATTAGTTATTTCTTGGGTATTAATAATGGCATCAGGTAAATCAGCAAAAAGTTGCTTCATTTCATCTGAAGACTTTATATAAAACTCATCATTTGGGAACCCAAAACGGGCTTCTCTTCCGCCACCACCGATGTATCTTTTAGGTTGTGTTTTATATTTACCATCTCTAATACATAGTAAAATGTCTTGAGATTCTGCATCAGCTTTATCTACATAATAGGTGTTATTACAGGCAACATATTTTATGTTGTGTTTATCAGCAAACTCTAATAATACATTGTTAATGCTATTTTCTTCATCAACTCCGTGTCGGTTTAGCTCAATGTAAAAGTCATCACCAAAATGTTCTTTCCACCAAAGTAGTGCTTCTTCAGCTTGTTTTTTTCCTTCAAATAATATTTTGTTTGGAACTTCCCCCCAAATACCACCCGTTAAAGCAATAATATCTTCTTTGTATTCTAATAAAAGTTCTCTATCAATTCTTGGAACGTAATAAAAACCATCAATGTTGGCATAAGAAGCTAGCTTAATTAAGTTTTGATAGCCATTTTTGTTTTTAGCAATCAATACTGTTTGAAAACCATTGTCTTTATGAGATTTATCTAACCTGTTATTACATAAAAAGAACTCGCAACCTACAATTGGCTTTACATTATGTTTAAAAGCATCTCTAACAAAATGGAAAGTTGCCATCATGTTACCATGATCGGTAAGAGCTATGGCTTCCATACCTAAATCACTCGCTTTTTTAACCAATGCATCTACTTTGGTAGTAGATTGTAATATTGAAAATTGAGAGTGGTTATGTAAATGGGTAAAAGGAACATCTTTAAGTTCTGCACTAACTTTAGTGTTCGCCTCTAATACCTTTTCCGCTTCAGCTTCTTTTTCTTTTTGGTGGTCTTCAAAATTGGCAGCAGCCAATTTAGGAGCTTCATAAACTACAGCATCAATATCGGTAATTTCTGGAGGCGTAATAACTCTATGTTGAACTAAACCAAAGAAACATCTTGCAGTAGCATCAACATCATAAGCTGCATCGTGTGCATCTCCAAAACCTTCACCAAAAAGTTTTATATGTAAGTCGGTAAGTTTAGGGTATTTAAATCTTCCACCTCTTCCTCCAGGTATAGCACAAAAATCGACAGATGATTTCATCGTGTCAATTTCTTTTTTGCTTGCTAAATCATTTTCTATTCCTAGTCGGTAAAATTCAGCTCCAACTATATTAATATCAAATTCAATATTGTGGCCAACATTGTATTGTGTAATTTCTAAATCCGATTTAAGCGCTTCTAAAACTAATCTTAAATCATGTCCATCCCTTAAAGCTCTTTCAGTAGTTATACCATGAATGTTAGAAACACCAATAGGAATATCATAACCATCTGGTTTAACAATAAAGTTTTGAGCTTTTATTAATTTACCGGTATTGGAATGTAGTTGCCATGCCAATTGTACCATTCTTGGCCAATTGTCTGAATCAGAAACAGGAGCCTTATAATTCTTTGGAAGTCCTGTGGTTTCTGTATCAAATATTAAAAACATAGCTGCTTTAGAGATTAAAAATTGGTAGGTTAAAATTACTTTTAATCTCTCAAAATTAACCCCAGTTCTCTATCGAAAAGCTAACATGTTTTGAACAACATGATAGGTTTATCTAAATTTAGCAAAAGAAACTAATTTCCCTTTGTCACAACTTTCAAAATCTAAACTTTCGTAAAAACTTCTAGTTTCTTGATTATCATCAGTTAATAGAACAACTTGTCTTACTTTTTTATAATTGTCTAAGGCTTTTTTTACTAAGGTACTTCCTATTTTATTTTGTTTGTAAGCTTTTAAAACTAAAATGTCTTGTATGTAGATAATCGTTTTTCCATCACCTACTAAACGTATCAACCCTACTAATTTATCACCATCCCAAGCTGTTAAAACATACAGGGAATTTTTAATTGCTTCTGTTAAAGTATCAACATCTTTAGTGTAGGCAGACCAAT